>CANPXO010000027.1 GCA_947586205.1 uncultured Bacilli bacterium | reverse complement strand
TATATGTTTTACCAACTTGTCTTGCACCGATGACTAAAAGAGGATTTTGTTTCTTTTTGTCTCTCCATTTTTCTAAAATTTCAACAAATAATCTTTGCATTTTTATCACTTAGTAAAAGAATAGCATAAAATATAGCTTTTTTCAACTTTTTTTGTGATTTTTCGAGGGTAAAATATCAAAATTTACGTCGTTTTTCGAGGGAAAGTGATCTATTTCGTACTTAAATCTTTTAAAGCTTGAATATAGGTTTCAGCTTTTAGCTTCCCTTCTTTGTTCAAATTTCGATAATTAGATAACAATTCATTTTCTTGTTCAGATAAAATAAAGTCAGAAGCATTTGGGTTATCCGTTAGATCAAGCAAATAATCTGTAGAAGTATGAAGTAAACGTGCCATCTGAATAATTGTTTTCGTTTTAGGAAAAATCTTTCCACTTATATACTGGCTTATAGCTTCTTGAGATACCTCAAGTTCTACTGCTAAAGAAGTCAAAGATTTATTTTGGGCTTTTACAATCTTTTTTAAATTTTTCATTAAAGTTCCTCCTATTTATCAAGATTATATAATTTATACTTCAAATTATATTGAAGTTGAGTTATAATTAATTTGAAGTAATAATTATAAAATAGAAAGCAGGACTTATAATGAAATTAGAAAAGTTTAAAGAAAAAGATAATAAACGAATAGGAATTATAGTATTTACATTAGTCTGTATTCTATTAGTTTCTTCTGTAATACTATATAGAACGTTTGCTATATTTGAAGTAAAGACAAGTCAAAATGTCATTAAAGGAACTGTACAAGACCCAGGAGATATTTATTTTGCCTTTTATGTGGATAACAATATACAAAAAGAGATGCCTCAGAAAAACAGTGGATACATACTAGATGAAGAAAACAGTTATTGTGGAGTCACAGGAGAAAATGATAGTACTATAGAAGTATCGTTAACAGAAAATTGGGAATTACGAATTACAGGAGTTACTTCTTCACGAACAAAGTGTAATTTAAAGTTTGTAAAAGGTGCTTTTATTTTAGGAAAACCAGTAAAAGCGGTGACAACTGGAAATGGACTTTATGAAATTCCACATGGAAATGAAGTTACTGGAACTACTAATGATACGGGGTTTAAACGAACAGAATGGAGATTTGCTGGAAAAAGTCCAAATAATTATGTTACATTTAACGAAGAAAATTGGCGAATTATAGGTTTAGTAAATGTCATGACTAGTGAAAATGAAGTTGAGCAGCGAGTAAAACTAATAAGAGACGAAAGCTTAGGCAATATTACTTGGAATACTAATAATACTAATAATTGGGCACAATCAAGTTTGGAAAATCTTTTAAATATGGGAGACTATTATAACAAAACTGAAGAATATTCAAAAAATGGTTTATCCGATATTGCAAAACAAATGATAGAAGAAGTGACTTGGAATATAGGTGGTAGCAGTCGAGTACATTCTCTGGCAGCTGAAGATTTCTATCACTTAGAAAGAGGTATGCTTAGTTACGATAATCAACCATATACATGGACTGGAAAAATAGCTTTGTTTTATCCTTCCGATTATGCTTATGCAGTAGCTCGATTAGATGAAAATTCTAAATGTTTATCTTCTTATTTGCAAAATTGGCCACCTGAATGTTATCAAAATGATTGGCTATATGATTCTAGTAATCGTCAATGGACTTTGACTCAACATAGTGGACGTTCGGCTGGAGTATTTTATATATCAAATCCTACTGGTATAATTGCTGCTACAACTGTAGTTTATGAAACTGATTACATAGTGAAACCTACCCTTTACTTAAACACTAACGTAAAAATATATGATGGTAACGGGACAGAAGAAGCTCCTTTCGAGTTAAGACAGGAAATATATGAATAAAAGTTTAAAAATCAAGAATCCTAAGACTCTTGATAATCTAACCTTTTATTATATTTATGAATTAAGTTTCTAACATTTCGTAAACCATATTTTTCAATATCTGATTCTTGAAGAATTTCTTCTACAGATATTGTTTTATTTTTCAAATTCTTTTCAATATATTCTTCAGCAACTTCTTTAGAAATAGAATGATATTCTAAAACAGCATCAATTCTACCTAATAACTCTTTTGATAATAATCCTTCAAAAGATGGTTTATTCGCTACAGAAAATCCCACTTGATTTTTCCCAATTACATTACTTGTTAAGAAAATAAATGTATGGTCAAATCGAATCTTATTTCCTTTTCGGTCTGTAATAAAGCCCTCATCTAAAATTTGTAATAATAAATTTAAAACTTTTGGATGAGCTTTTTCGATTTCATCAAACAAAATAGTCGAATATGGATTTTCTCTTAAGCTTTGGAAGACATATACATCATCATATCCAATATAACCTGCTGGAGAACCAAGTAATTTATTAATACTTTCTGAAGAAGAATACTCACTCATATCAATCCGTATTAAATTCGTTTTTAAAGATTCACTCACTAACTTCACTGTTTCTGTTTTTCCAACACCACTTCCACCAACAAGTAAAAAGCTTGTTCCTTTTCTTTTTGGACATTCCATTACATCACATAGTTTTTGTAAAACGTCATCTTGCCCTAGAATACTTGTATGCAACTTCTCTTTTAACTCTTTCATCATTTTGCTATGTGGAGTCTTGATAACTGCATGTGTTTTCGCTTCAATAATTTCTAAAATATCATTCTTAGTAATATGAAGCTTTTTAGACTTATTCGCATCCATCATTTCTTTCTTTAGTTTTTCTTCTAAAGTGGCTTCATGAATCGCATTTTCATAATCTCCTAATTTAATATATTTTTCTTTTCTTTTTTTCACTTTTTCTAGTTCTTTCGGAGTATTTGTTTTTCTTCCTTGACTATTTTTTAATTTCACATGCGCGCATACAGAGTCCATAAGTTCTATCGTTCTATCAGGATTACATTTCGAAAATAAATATTCTTCACTGAGTTCATAAAAATCTTCTAAATTTTGAGTTGTTAATTTTAATCCATAATGCTTTTCAATATTTTCACGAACTGCTTTTAATATCTTCATCATATTATCTTTTGATGGTTCTTCCACCATAATTTTTTCAAATCTTCGATCTAAAGCTTTATCTTTTTCTAAAAATTCATGATATTCTTCTAACGTAGTCGCCCCAATGACCTTAATCTCTCCTCGAGCTAAATATGGTTTTAAAATATCAGCCGCGGCAATGGCCCCTTCTGCTCCACCGGCATTCACCATCGTATGAATTTCATCAATAAATAAAATAATATTTTGTTCTCTTACGACTTCTTTAATAATTTTATGAAGTCTTTCTTCAAACTCTCCACGGTATTTCGTTCCAGCGACCACCGCACCCATTTCTAAACAAATGATTTCCATATTTTCAAGTTCTTCAGGAACCCGTTTTTCTTTAATTCTTCTTGCCAACTCTTCTACTAAAGCTGTCTTTCCTACTCCCGCTTTTCCAATGAGTAAAGGATTATTTTTCTGTCTTCGAAGTAAAGTTTCAATCATTAAATTCATTTCTTTTTCTCTACCAACAATCATTTCATTTTTATTTGCAGTTTCACTTAAAGAAATGCCAATCTTTAAAACTTCTAAATTCTTTCGGGATTCTTTAGAATGATTTTGTTTCTTTAACTTATGATAGATTTCTTCAATGGGTAAATCAATACTTACTAAAATGCGGTAGGCAACTCCTTCTGCTTCATCTAAAATAGCTAAAAACAAATGATTTGGAGTCACTACACCTTTATTGTTTTCTTCCGCATCCATATTTGCAAGTTCAATTACCTGTTTTAACATTGGTGTATATAAATTAAGTTCTTGTTCTTTACTTGCTCTTCCCACAATATGAATCAGTTCTTCTCTAAAATTTTCATAAGTCAAATCATATTCTTTTAATAATTTAGAAACTTCATTTTCTTCACTTAATAAAGATAAAAGTAAGTGTTCTGTTCCTACATAAGGATGTCTTAATTCAAATCGAATATTTTCTGCTTTTTTAAGTAACGATGCAACTTCATAACCATAATTTTGAAACATAAAAAAATCCTCCTTAATAACTCTATGACAATTATGAGTTTTTAGAAGATTTTTTATTCAATATTTTTTGAATTTTTCAAAAAAAAGGAATACTTTCGTACCCTTTTATAGATATGTTAATAATGTAAAGATTACTAACAAACATACAAGCATTCCTACAAAGAACTTCCAAATGTATTGGAACCACTTTTTATAAGGAATATCCATATAAGATAAACCAAATGCTAAGCCTACACTTATAGGTGTAATAAATTGCATTAAGCCAAACATTGTGATATATACAACGTTGATAATGTTTGCACTGACTCCAGTAAATCCTACTAGATATCCAGAAAGTGAGAACCCTACATAATCTAATTGAGAATTAAAGAGTCCCACGATAAGTGCTTGTAAAGACGCCACGAAAGGATTAAATGCACTAGACATTTTTCCTAATTCATTGACAACAGCTGGAATAAACGAAACAAAATCAAGTAATATCAATGCAAAATAGGCTAATGTAACGAACGCGATTGGCTTAGCAAATTTTTTAATACCATCCCAAGCATTCTCGAATGTTTCAGTAAGTTTCTTACGAGATGCGATCATAACTACGATAATGACTAAGAATAAAATAATAGAATAAGTAAATAAGTACCAATCACCAAAAATAAGATGAGGTGCAATACTTTGAGCTTCTACTAAATTTTTTCCTAAAAGAGCTGGTAATACAGCAACATCTCCGATTTTCCATTCCATAATATCGTTATAAAAATCAGTTAAAACTGTAATTCCAAATCCTTCTTCCCAAGCAACAAAACCTAAGATTGCAAAGGCAAATAATACTACAAATGCAAGTACCATAGGCCATGCTTTTGCGCGTTTCTTTGGCTCTTCTACAGCAAATACGTCTTCTTTTGCTTCATCTTTTTTGTTATTTAAAGATTTCTTCATAGAAACAATATTAAAGAATGTAAATAACACATAAGTGAGTAACAAAATGCCAACACGTATCACAACTTCAGTTGTAATTGTAACTTCCATACCACTATAAGCTAGATAGTAAACATAATTTCCAAGTCCCTCAGAACCTATTGTCGCACCTAAAGTACCAACTAGCATAGAACCAAAAGTACTTGCAAAAGCATTCATTTTACTTACACCCATGCGAAGTAGAACACTTACTAAAAGTGGTATAAACATGAATAGCACAATCGTGTTATTTAACATAGAAGTTGCAACTGCAACGATCAAAGAAATCAAACATGCAAAACTGATTACATGTCCTTTTGCTAGATTTGCTAACTTAGTTACTAATGCTTTATAAGATTCTGTCTTGCTAGCAATTCCATAGAAAATACCTACTAAAATTAAGAATGCAATAGACATTGAATAACTGTTAATTACTGCAGCAATTCCATAGGTAATATGAAGTAATCCAATTCCTTGCCAAGGTTCTCCTTCTACAAAAGTACCTCCTGAGAAATATCCTGCTGGAATCACCCATGATAATAGAATGATTACTGCAAGAAGTCCAAAGATAAGCACAGCCAAATCATGTTCCTTAAACAATTTTTTCATTGATTAATCCTCCTCCCAATTAAATTATAACAACAAATGGAAAAAAAGTTAATATTTTTAATGTTTTTTAGGTGAAAAAATGATGAAATTTTTTTAAAAAAGTCCCAAAAAAACAATAGAGTTTCAGATGCTATTGTTTTATAATGTATAAAAATATCTATCAATGATGCACTTTATTGTAATTATGAATTTTACCTTCGACTTTTTCACAAGGTTCTAATAAATCTTTAGCTAACACGCCAAGCTCTCTAGCAATATCAAAAAGTGTTGTTAACTGAATCCCTTTATGTCCATTCTCTAATTGACTAATATAATTAGCAGTTTTGCCAATCTTTTCTGCAAAAGCTTCTTGTGTAAGTCCTCTTTGTAAACGATACTTTTTTACATTATTTCCTAAATTTACAAATTCCTTATGGTACATACTACTCCACCCAAAATAATTGTACCGAAGTTATTTTTAATTTAACATTGACTAGAAGTCAAAGTTTATCGTAAAAATGAGACAAAAGAAAAGAGAGATTACTCTCTTGGTTTCATAAGTGGGAATAAGACAACATCACGAATCGATGGTTGGTTAAATAAAATCATCATAAGTCGATCAATTCCAAATCCAAGACCTGAAATAGGTGGCATTCCTTGTTCCATAGAAGCAAGGAAAGTTTCATCTAGATCCATGGTTTCTTCATCACCTTCGGCTTTCGCTTTTAACTGAGCTTCAAACGCTTCTCTTTGAATCACTGGGTCTACAAGTTCAGAATAAGCCTTACATAATTCAGTACCTGCCGCGACAACTTGAAACATATCTACTCTTCTTTGGTCTTCATCATTTCTTCTAGTAAGAGGCATCATCACAGCAGGATAGTTATAAATAATCGTTGGTTCCATAATATTCGCGCGTATTTGTTTTTTATAAACAAAATCAATAATTTGACTTACAGATTTATATTCTTCTAAATCTTCTAAACGATAAAGTCCTTTTTCTACTATTTTCTCTTTCAAAACTTTTGGATCATCAATATCTAAAAAGGCAAATCCTAAAATTCTTTCCATTTCTTCACAATAATTAATTCGATTCCATGTTTCTTTTCCAAAATCTAAAACATTCCCCTGATACTCTATTTGCATCGTTCCTACTATATCCATTAATAAACTTTGCATAAATTTTTTATAAAATGAAATCGTATCTTCAAAGTTCCAATAAGCAACATACCATTCTACTTGAGTAAATTCTTGCAAATGTTCGGTATCCATTCCTTCATTACGGAAACATTTAGCCAGTTCATAAACTCTATCAAAACCGCCAGCGATACATTGCTTTAAATAAGTTTCAGGTGCAATTCTTAAATTACAATCAATATCTAATGCATTATGATGCGTATAAAAAGGTTTCGCACTTGCTCCACAGACAGCAGTTTGTAGTATTGGTGTTTCAACTTCTAAGAAACCATTCTCTCCTAAAAACTTATGAATAAAAGCATAAAGTTTACTTCTTCCTAAAAATACTTTTCTTGTTTCTTCATTCATAATTAAATCAACATAACGTTCACGGTACTTAATCTCGGTATCCGTAAGTCCATGGAACTTCTCTGGTAACGGTCTTAATGCTTTTCCTAAAAATTCAAATGTATGAACTCTTAATGTTTTCTCTCCTGTTTGAGTGGTAAAAATCTCTCCTTCTGCTCCAATAAAGTCCCCAATATCAATTAATTTTTTAAAGAACTCATAACGTTCTTCTCCAACTTCATCGACTTTAAACTCAAGTTGCATACCACCTTCTAAATCACGAATTCGAACGAATGATAATTTTCCCATCTTTCTTGCAAATACAACACGTCCCGCAAGACGAACATCACAAACTCCGTCTTCTAAAATCTTAGCGTCTTTTAAAGAATGTGTCTTCTCATATCTTTCTGGATACGGATTACAAACTTCTCTAATCTTTTCTACTTTCTCATAACGTACACTTTCTTGTTCACTTAATTCTCTCATACTCTCACCTTCCTAAATAAAAAAGAGGTCTCATCCAATAAAGGACGAACAACCTCTTAATGTCCGCGGTACCACCTTAGTTCATGTATCACATGCTCTTTAAAGTTTTAACGAGCTTCCCCGAATACACTCCAATGCTTTTTTCGATAACTCCAACTTTAATAAGTTCCACCAACCCTTATCTCTCTATAAAAGTTATGAATTCCTACCCCATCTTCTCCGTGTTTGTGATAATAATATACGAAAATTTTGATAAAAAGTCAACAACAATTATAAAATAATGCCCCCTCTTCTTTAAAATGATTCGCTTTTTCTTCTAACTTTCTTGGAATGTTTAACCCATTATAACTTTCTTTATTTAAATAATAATAATGAGCAAAAGTTTCATATAATACTTCTACATCTGTAGTATCTCTTTCTAGCATATCATTAATTGCAACTTCAATAGGAGAAACTTTTATTCCTTTATGAGTAATGAATGGAACTTTACTTAAATCATCCACAAGAATACAATGAATATATGGTTTATGAAAATCCTTTTCTGAATACACTGTGATTTGATGACGAAAGCCACCATTAGTATAACCAAGCAAATCAGCAGCACTTTCTAAACATACAATACAATCTAAATCTTTTAATAATACTTGGTCTACATTTACAAATGTAAGAAGTGGTGATGACTTATCTAAATCATAAGCATACGAAAAAATACTTTTCTTTGAATCTCCAAGCATAAAAATTCTCCTTTCTTCTATTAAATTATACTACATAATAAATACAAAAACTATTTTATAACTTGAGCAATTTCAAAAGCATCATCAAAGCTTCCAGTTCCCGATATAATTTTAACAGTAGGTTTAAGATAAAGAGTGGGATAAACATAATGCGGAACCGCCAAACCATCAGAGCTAAAATCAAATTCTGAAGATGAAACATCATAACGAAAAGTTACTACCAAATTATTAGAATCATTAATTGTTCTTAAACTCCAGTACCACGTTTGATTTGCCAAAAAACTATCCCCATCAAAAGTATAAGCTCCATCCGATGGAAGAAGAAGAGCAACTTTACCTTGCCATTATTTTGTCGTTCTAAATCGTAAAGTGTATTTTTATCTTGATTGCTACTGTATTGTTGAGTATCCAATCGTCCAACATTCCAAAATACATTATCAATCATCTTTGTCACCATTTACTCCACAGTAACTTTTTTCTTCATCTAAAACATATCCACTATTTTTATCCGGCATATCTTTTTGTATTTCATAATTACCAGTTTCTTCATTCTTTTGATAAAAAGCAAAGTAAATATTACCAGGGTCTTGAACTGTTCCTTTAATTACATTTTGACTTGTCTTTACTTCAAAGATTGCAAATGTTCGATATAAAATAACTCCACTAACAAGTAAAATACATGAAATAGTAAATACTATAATTCCTATTCTTTTATTATCTCTTTCTTTAAATTTCTTAAGTTTCATGGAAAATCACCCTTATCCTATATAACTTATTTTAAGTTACCATACCACCTATAATATAACTTAATTCAAGTTATAAGTCAATAACTTATTTTAGGGTATGATAGATTAAATTTGAGGTGTTCATAATGAATAGATTAAGAGAACTACGTGAAGATAAAGATTTATTTCAAAAGGATATTGCTAAAATTTTAAACATGTCACAAACAGGATATTCTCAATATGAAACTGAAACAAATGATATTCCTACTGAAATTTTAAAAAAGCTTGCAGACTATTACAACACTAGTATTGATTATTTACTTTACCGAACAGATACTAGAAAAGCATATCCAAAAAGTATTATGGAAGAAGAACAAAAATAAAAAGATATTCATGAGTTTAACGAATATCTTCCAAAGAATTTAACAGCAAAAAGTCTTTTAATTTTAAATGAGTTACTGTACTTGTAGAATAATCTATATCATCATTCGTAATGATTATTTTTTTATGAATATTATCAATCTTAGCAAATGCTTTAAATTCTCTTTCATAAGTTTGTTCATTTTCTACACTATAAGCAACTTGAATATAATATTGAAGTCCATCTTTTGATGCAATAAAATCAATTTCTGTATCATCTTCATTATGATGAAGGACTCTAAGTTCATAATTCATATATATAAGTTCATTATAAACAATATTTTCTAAATTATGAGTTAAGTCATAACGATTATCCATGCATCTGATAGAATTAAAAGATACATCTTCATCATAAATTTTAAAATAATAACTTAGTTCATTTTTCGTTTTTGTAGAATATGGTTTTATTTCATTAATAACATAAGCTTGTTCCAAATATTCTAAGTATTTTATAATTGTATTAATAGAACCTTCTATATGCTCATTTTTTAAGTAACCTTCAATGCTTCTTGCAGAAAAGATACGAGAATTAGACATTAAAATATAGTTAACCACTTTACGAAAAAGCATTTCATTTCTTATCGAAAACCGAATCATTAAATCTCTTACTATAATCGACTCATTTAAATCTTTTAAATAGGTAAGTCTATCTTCATCATTAAATTCAAATCTTTTTGGGAAACCACCCCAAACAAGATAGTCAGAAACACTGCATTCTTTTCCTAAAGATTTTGTATATTCTAATATTTCTTTATAAACAAAAGGACGAATTCTAAAAGATACATAACGTCCACTGAAAGCACTTGTATACTCTTGAGATAAGATTTTGGAATTAGAACCTGTAATAAAAACAGAATTATCATGAAGTCTTAATGTCTTCACTGCTTTTTCCCAATGTATAACTTCGTGAATCTCATCTAGAAAGATATAGCATTTTCCGTCTTTCTTATGATTATTTACATAAGATACCAATTCTTCTCCATTAGAAATTTGAGAAAGTGTCATTTCATCTTCAAAATTAAGATAGATGATATTATCACTTTTTTCACTTAGCTCTTTTTTTATTTGTTCTAAAATAATAGACTTTCCACATCTACGAACTCCAGTTATAATTTTAATTAAATCTGAATCATAAAATCCTCTAATCTGTTTTAAATAGTGTTCACGAATAATCATTCTTGTCACCTCAAATATATTATACTGAACAATTTTTAATGTGTCAATAAAATTGTTCGGTATACTGAACAATTTTGCATTTTCGATAAAAATTGTTCACTAGAACGAACAGTAAATTAGGAAAATGAATAAAAAGGACTTAAAGTCCTTTTAAATTTCCCCTAATTCTTTAAATACATTATATAAAGCATTTTCATCCCAAATAGGAATACCAAGTTCTCTTGCTTTTGTTTCTTTACTTCCTGCTTTTTCTCCTACAATCACAACATCTGTTTTAGAAGAAACACTTCCACTTGCTTGTCCGCCATAAGATTCAATAATTCTTTCAATCTCATCACGACCCATGAAGGAAATCGTTCCAGTAACCACAAAGCGTTTTCCACTAATAGAATCACTCGATTTTAATTCTTCACCTAAGAATTTCATATTGAGACCTAACTCACTTAAAGTGTGAATAAGTTCTTGGTTATCCACATCTTGAAAATAAGAAACAATATTCTCTGCTAAAGTAGGACCGATATCTCGTAACTCCAACAATTCTTCTTTTGTTTTTGTAGATAAGTTTTCGATCGTTTTGTAATTTCTTGAAAGAAGTAAAGCTGTCTTGTCACCAATTCCTTCAATTCCTAAACCAAATAGTAGTTTTTCCATACTATTCTTTTTGCTTTCCTCAATCGCATCTAAGAGGTTATCCACACTTTTATTCCCGTATCCCTCTAATTCAATTAAATCTTCACGATGCTGATCTAAGTGATAGATATCTGGAATAGACTTAATAAATCCTAAGTTGAAGAAATCTTCCATAATCTTCTCACCAAAGCCATCAATATCCATCGCATGTCTTGAAACAAAGTGAATAAGTCCCTCAATATGTCTTGCTGGACAATGAGTATTTGGGCAAAAATGATCAACTTGTCCTTTTTTCTTTTCTAAAGGTGTTCCACAAATAGGACAATTGGTAATCATTTGGAAATCTTTTTCATTTCCTGTTCTTCTTTCTAACTTTGGTTCTACAACTTCAGGGATGACGTCTCCCGCTTTTCGAATGGAAACCGTATCCCCAATCTTCAAACCTTTTTCTACAATATAATCTTCATTATGAAGGGTTGCTCTTTTAACAGTAGAACCCATTACAATTACAGGCTCTAATACAGCATTTGGAGTAATTCTTCCTGTTCTTCCTACTGTAAAAATAATATCCGTTAATTTAGTTAAAACTTCTTCAGCTGGAAATTTATAAGCAACGGCCCATCTTGGATACTTTGAAGTAAAACCAAGTCGTCTTTGCATTTCCAAATCGTTCACTTTAATCACGACACCATCAATGTCATAAGGAAGGCTTACTCTTTTTTCTTGATATTCATGAATAAAATCTAGAATTCCTTTTAAGTCTTTCACAAGACGATTATTTGGGTTGGTTTTAAATCCTAAAGACTTCATATATTCTAAAGATTCAAACTGGGTTTTTATTCCATAATCTTCAGGATTTGGTAAATGATAAATCCATGTATCTAAGTTTCTCTTGGCTGCAACAGAAGAATCCAGTTGACGAATTGACCCCGCCGCGGCATTCCTGCAATTTTGAAGTAAAGGCATATCCAGTTTTTCTCTTTCCAAATTGAGTTTAGCAAGAGTTTCTTTAGACATATAAATTTCACCACGAACCTCAATACTAATGGGTTCTTTAAGTCGCATGGGAACAGTTTTAATGGTTTGAACATTATGGGTAATATCTTCCCCAATCGTTCCATTGCCTCTAGTCGCACCTGTTAAGAGTTCTCCATTTTCATAATGAAGTGAAACAGAAAGTCCATCTATTTTTAACTCACAGACATACTCAGGATGAAATCCAGCTTTTCTAATTCTTTCATCAAAAGCTTCAATTTCTGATTCATCAAAGACATCTGGTAAAGAAAGCATTGGAATTTTATGTTCAATTTTTTCAAATTTATCAATGACCATGCCTCCTACTCTTTTTGTAGGCGAATTTTTAGAAGCATATTCAGGATACTCTTCTTCTAATTTTTCAAGTTCTCTTAAATATTTATCAAATTCTTGGTCTGTAATTGTTGGTTCATCTAAAACATAATAATTGTAATTGGCTTCATCTAGAATACGAGTAAGTTCAGCCATTCTTTCCTTTGGTGTCATTTTTATTCCTCCCATAATTTTTCGGGGTAAATTCCCTCTTCTTTCATTTTCTTAAGTTCATTCTTCACATTCTCTAAATCGCTTTTGTAAGTCATTCCGATCCATTTACTATGACTTGGTTTATGAAGGATTTTTATTTTTCCTTTTTCCAAATTTTCTTTTAAGCAATCCGGTAATAAGGCTTCATGAAATAAAATATATTCTTGATCCTTCTTAAAATATTCTACCCAATATTCTTCTAAAAAATCAAAAAAGTCATGAGAAAAAGCAAATAAATTCATCGAAACTGGAGTGTCTTCAGAAATTTCAAAAGACTCACTTCCATCTAAAGGACTTGCCAAAAGCGTATGATTTTCTTGTCTTTCAATACTACATTCAATAATATCTTTCACATATTCATTCTCAAGTTTTAAAACACCTCTTTTCACTGCGCCTTCTAAAGATTCAGTCACACCAAAAGGGTAACTTAGGCTGGCATATGTATATGGAGTTGCCTGATTTAGAAATTGAGAAGCACCCACAAAAGCCTCACGTCCATAAAAGTCATCGGCATTCAAAATCACAAAAGAGTCTTCTACAGCATTCCTCGCGCATAACACAGCTTGAACAGTTCCCCACGGTTTTACACGAGAAGAAATATCCATTGAGACAGGAATATCCTCTAACTTTTGGAATACATACTCAACTTCAATTTTTCCATTTAATCTCTTTCCAACGGTACTCTTAAAATCTTCTAAATTTTCTTCTTTAATCACAAAAACAACTTTCGAAAATCCTGCTTTTTTAGCATCATAAATAGAATAGTCAAGCAAAAAATTTCCTTCCTCATCTACAGGTGTAATTTGTTTTAATCCTCCAAAACGACTTCCCATTCCAGCCGCCATAATGACTAATGTCTTTTTCATAACCTTTTTCCTTTCTTATTTTCGATTTAATTCTAAAATATGTTTATCAAGTAGTTCAATACTATCTATAAATTGTTCATGTTCACAAGATTCTTTTTTCTCTAGTCCTTCTTTGTGTAAAACAGTAGAAGAAAACTTTTCATTTTCCGAATGTTGTAAAATTAAATAATCTTTTTTCTTTTTAAGAAGCTCACGTATTGCTTCATAATCACTAAGTAAAATATGAACATTATTAGCAGGGATAGAATTCATGATGTGATAATCTTCTTTTGCTTCAGATAAAATATAATTTCCTGTCACATATTCAATCATCATAAGATGCTTGTTCTCGCCATATCGAATCACTTGCTCTTCAAAATTATGAATGACATTTAAATATTCATATTTCACTTTTTCATTTAATTTAGCAAGTGCTCGTAGTAAATTTTCGTCCTTTTCATAGATAACAGGATGAGAAAAAGATTTAATACTAACCCAGTACAAATTTGTAAAAGATTGAAGAGAAATATCCAAATCTCCTTGATAATCAATCATTATCTTTCGTAAATAAGGATATTGATTAAAAATTTCCTGAGGAATTTCAGCATGTCCATTCCAAACAAAATCTTCCTCTTGTTTTTTCATCCATTCCGCTGAAATGCCTGTGGATGCACAATCAATCTTCAAAGATGACCCCTTTTCTCTTAACTTTTCTGCAACTTTTAGAAGAAAATCACTCATTATTATCAACCTACTTTCTTAATACTTTTATGATTTTTTAAAAGTTTTCGTATTCCACCACTTTGTTTGGCAAAGGCAACTGTGATATATTCATCTTCTACCTTCACAACTGCCCCACGTCCATATATCGTATGTATCACAATGTCTCCTACTTGGTAACTTACATCCCCATCATGATACATATGATCTGTCCTTACTTTAGGACTACTACTTTCAAATACACTTTTCTTTTCGGTTTCTAATAAATCATCATCAATTTCTTTAATAAATCGACTTTCCATCGATGTATTTACACTTCCATACATCATTCTTGACCTAGCTCGTGATAAAAATAATTTTTCTTTTGCTCTAGTAATACCAACATAACAAAGTCTTCGCTCTTCTTCAATTCCATCTGGTTCTTGAAAACTATTTTGATGTGGAAATAATCCTTCTTCCATTCCCACTAAGAACACCACTGGAAATTCTAGGCCTTTCGCACTATGAAGAGTCATCAATGTGACAACATCACTTTCTTCTTTATGTTCAGATAAATCCGCAACTAAACTAATCTCTTCTAGAAAGTCTCCTAAATCAACACTTCCTGTATTTTCTTCAAATGTCGCGGTGATACTCTTAAATTCCATTAAGTTATCAAGCCTTAGTTCACTTTCAATGTTTTCTGCATCCCCCTCAAGTTCTGCTTTCATTCCAGACTTTACTAACACACTTTCTACAAGTTCTGTTAAGCTCATAGAATCTCGATCTTTTTGTAAATCTAAAATCAAATTTTTGAATGCTAGTTCTTTCCCACTTGTAATGGCATCAAACATACTAACACCTTCGACATTAGCTAAAATTTCTAGTTTATCCACTGAACTATTTCCAATCCCTCTTTTTGGAGTATTAATCACTCTTCTTAATGAAATATCATCATCTTTATTTAAAATGAGTCTTAAATAGCTAATTAAATCTTTAATTTCTTTTCGTGAATAAAAGTAGTAACTTCCAACTACTTTATAAGGAATATTTGCTTTTAAAAATTGTTCTTCTACAACACGTGCTTGCGCATTCGTTCGATAAAAAACAGCAATATCTTTTTTCGAATAGCCTTCATCAAAAAGTTTTCGTATTTCATTTAAAACCATTTGAATTTCATCTTTTTCATCATAAGCTGTCATATATTTAATTTTAACTCCATCACCATGATGGCTTCTTAAATCCTTTTCTTTTCTTTCTTTATTGTTACGAATGACACAGTTTGCAGCATCTAAAATCATTTTAGTACTTCGATAATTATCAACTAAAGAAACAACATGTGTATTCGGATAATCTTTTTCAAAATTTAAAATATTTTTGTAATTTGCTCCTCTAAATTGATAAATAGATTGGTCTGGGTCTCCAACAACAAACAAATTCTTATGTTTTGATGCGAGTAACTTCACCAATTTATATTGTACTTCATTTGTATCTTGATACTCATCAATTAAGATATATTGATATTTATTTTGATAATGCTCTAAAACTTCTTTATCTTTTTGAAAAAGTAAAACCGGAAGTCTTAGTAAATCATCAAAATCAACCGAATTACTTTTCTTTAATTTTTGATTGTATTCTTTATAAATTTCAAAAGCAATTTTCTCCATATCACTTTGAAAAAATTGTTCGACTTCAGCATCGGTAAGCATTTCATTTTTAATAAAACTAATTCGATTACGAACATAAGAAGGTGAAATCGTTTTAGAATCAAATCCTCTTTCTTTCAAGAATTTTTTAATTAAACTTGTCACATCTTCTGTATCTAATATTGTAAAATTTCGATCCATTCCAAGTTTTAAAGCATTCTCACGAATAATACGAAGTCCAAAAGAGTGGAAAGTTCCAACAAATGCATCACTTGCATCAGTCATTTTACTAAGTCTTTCCTTCATCTCTTTTGCCGCTTTATTTGTAAAAGTAATCGCTAGAATTTGATAAGATGGAACTCCCTCTTCAATTAATTTAGCAATTCTTGTTGTCAACACTTTTGTTTTTCCAGAACCTGCTCCTGCAATCACTAAGCAAGGTCCTTCTTTATGGCACACTGCCTCCCTTTGTAATTCATTTAAACTGTCTATCTCTACCATGTGAATCTACCTCATAAGTATTATATCAAAAGATGACTTTTTAAAAAAGAGTAAATCATAAGTTTATCCTAAAACAAAAAACATAATGGTTTTTGTAAGAGGATTTCCATCACGAAAAGCAGGTATCTTTAAACGATTTAAAAACCTTAACATGTTACTTTCATCTTCTCCACAATATTTATCATAATCTTGCCATAAAGGTACATACATAATAGAAACTTCGCAATCATAATCGAACAGAGAATCAAAAACATCACAGTCCGCGACTAACCAATCTTCTGGTGGATACATACAAAAAAAGTCATGTAAATCAGCTTTCACTTGAAATCCACCTTCATTTTTACGATTAAAAACAAGTTTACAAGGATAATCTTTTTGATTCAGTTTAGAATAATCTAAATCTTCATATTTTTCATCAAGATATTCCAAAAAAAATGAGGGTCTAAATGAAGTAAATTTATCAAATTCTTGTAAAGTTTGATAAATATTTTTTTTAAACACGTCTTTTTTTAAATTATAATCAGCCCCATTTGTATACAATGTTTCTTCATACAAACTCAAATCTGTATATTTTCCAATTTCCTTTTTTATAATTTCTAACTTTGATTTATCCCAATCTCTCTTTCCTATAATATTAATTTGTGCAGGTATTCCTACAGCTAAAAATCTTCCCATTATAATCATTCCTTTCTTATCACAATATGCATTTTTCTTGAAATAATTATAAAACACAAATAATGATTTTGTCAAACATTTTTTTACAAAAAAATAATCTTTAAAGATTACTTTCAATAAATAAGATTGAACTATTTTATTTCTAATTTTCGTATCCATTCAGCTTTCAATGTTTCATCATAAGAATTTGGTAAGGCAAAAGCTAACTTATAAAATGCCTGATACATTTTCCAATATTTAAAGAATTCACCATTCGTTTTTTCATGAACACTTTGGCTACAATCTTTCACATTTCCACAAAGAGCTTTCAGTTGTTGATAATGAAAACAACGATAATCTCGCTCTAAAAGAAAATAAAGGTATATTTTCTCTTGAATAGTAAAACTTTCATAATACTTTTGAAGAACTTCAATTGCTTTTTTCAAATAACGCTTATATTTTTCTTGGACCTCATCAAACCTTTGCTCATTTCTAAGTGTTTTTAATATGACTTTAAAAATCTTTTTCCCATAAGGACCCATATCCCAAAATTCATGTCCATCATCACTTATCGAAATTTCAAACTCATTTGCCCATTCTAACAAATTTAAAACTCTAATATCATTCTTTGGTGGATTTTTCTTAATATCTTCTAAAAAATCTCGATACTTCATATGATAATCATATATAGGTTCTGATTGCAATTTTTCTGCCTGTTCTAAAGTCATAGGTTTTGCTTTAGCACGTCCATTAAAAAGAATTGGAATTCCACGACTAGAAATCATATAATTTTTAGTTGTAACAATTTGTTTTCCTCTATGCTTCTTAACACCTAAACGATACTCTTGGAAAGGGTCTAAACAACATAAATAATTTTGAACAAAGAAATAATGTTCTTTCGGATATATAGAAGAAAAAGGTTCCTGCTTTTTTAAATGTAACTGATTATAAACACATTCATAATATTCATCAAAATCTTTATTTTTTGGAAGAAAAATATCTTGATAATTCATATAATAATCTTTTTCATCATTTGTATAACTAATATAAGATAAAAATTCACACAATTTATTCATTCTCATGAGTTCTACATTAGAAGAAATAACATCATCATTCTCACCAAAAAAATATTTTTGAATCAAAAATTCTTCTTGATATATTTTTTTAATTTTTTCACGTTTTTTTCTATCCGTAAGATAAGGAAAAATATTTCCAAAATCTGCATAATAAGCCTCAGCAGAAGCATTTTCTAAATGAGAAAAGTATGTTAAAAAATCAAAATCCTTCACTTTTCCTTTAATAGAAATTTCTTTTAAATTAGGTGCACTGTAAGGAAGAAAAACAAAATCATTTTCATAAGAATACTTTGTTTCATCACAAGCTTCAACAGATAGTTCTGGCAAATCAGGAAAAGAAGCCTGCAAAAAGAAATTTTTTAAAGAGAAATTTTTAGGAGAATAAGAAACTATTTTCAAATTTTCAGATAATATTTTTGTAGGAGTCAACTTATCAATAAAAGTAGAATTAAGTTCTATATCTGAATGTGTATCATTGAAAATTCGAAGAGATGAAAGTTCACATTTATTAAATATTAATGAAATATCCCATTTAGAAAAATCACAATGAGAGTCTATCGTACAATAAGCAAACTTCACACATTTTAAATTCTTTAAATATCTACGAACAGAGTCTAAAAATAATTGGTCTACATGAGTATCAGTAACATACAGTTTAATGACATGACTCATTTCTTTTCTAGCATCCCAAACTTCTAAACCTTTTGTTTGAACTAAATTATCTGCATGCATTACACTTGATATAAAATCTAAAAAAGAAATTCCTGCATTTCTACGAGAGACAAATTCCATCTGATTCTTAATCTCAGAACCATGATATGTAAAATCAAAACTATATCCACATTGATAATCTTCTGTAATTTTTTCAACACACCCACCATTTTTATAATATTTCCATCCACGAGTTTGAAGATTATTCCATTCATTAATTTTCCCATTTTGATTTATAAAATAAACATTGGGATAGTAATTCCTCCAAATATCACAAAACAATTGCTCTTCTATTTTTGAAGGTATGATTCCATTATATTCTCCATGTGTTCGCATTTCAACCACCCTGCTTTCAATTAAAAGTATCATATAACAAAAACAAAGTTCTTGCAATCATTTATCAAAAATACAGCAAAAAAGAGTAAATTCGAAAAAAATTTCTTCGCAAAGCAAATTTGATATAATACTACCATAAGAAGGTAGG
>CANPXO010000026.1 GCA_947586205.1 uncultured Bacilli bacterium | reverse complement strand
CAAAGATATAATTTTAAGGGAGACTCCCCAAATTATCATGAACTACCATTTCATACCGAAATATTTATCTTAAGACTTGACATGTTACCTAAAGTAGAGTATTATGATGTTAATAACAATTTGCTACGACATCTGATGTTAATGAAGGAAACTTCACCAAAGGTGAGGATGCAAATTGCAAGGGAGGATAAGGATCTAATGACAATAGCTGCATACCCAACAGAAGTGATGCAAGACAAAGTGCTTTCATCAGCTTATACGTTTGAGGAAAAACAAAAAACCATATGTTATGGAGAAGGAAAGTATGATGCACAACTTGAAATAGCGAAGGCTATGTTAGGCAAAAATTGTGAAATTTCATTAATTTCAGAAGTCACAGGTTTGTCTATCGAAGAAATTGAAAAATTAAAAAAGGCCTAAAAAGTCTTTTTTAATTCATTTAATGGAATCGCACTCAAAACTTTGTCTTGTTTTTCTTATACTTTTTTATTATAATGATGTCATACAAGCGATGAAGGTGTGGAAAGCCAGAGCTATATAAATGAAAAGAGATTCTTCTTTAGAATAAATAAGGTGGAACCGCGGGTGATACTCGTCCTTATATCTAAAGGAGTTTTTTTATTAGAAAGAGGGATATGATATTATGAAATTAACAATGGAAGAATTAGTAAACTATTGTAAGCAATATGGTTATGTGTTCCAAGGAAGTGAAATTTATGGAGGTCTTTCCAATACTTGGGATTATGGTTCTTTAGGGATTGAACTTAAAAATAACATTAAACGTTTTTGGTGGAAAAAATTTATTCAAGAAAATCCATATAACTATGGAATTGAATCAGCAATTTTAATGAATCCAGAGGTTTGGGTAGCATCAGGTCATGTTACCAGTTTTACAGATCCACTTATTGATTGTAAACGTTGTAAATCACGTCATCGAGCTGATAAACTCATTGAAGACTTTACTAGTGGAACAGAAACTGCCGATGGTTGGGATAATGAAAAAATAGAAGAATATATCAAAGAAAAACACATTGTTTGTCCTGTCTGTGGATCGAATGATTTTACACCAATTAGGAAGTTCAACTTACTTTTTGAAACACATCAAGGGGTCACGGAAGACACCAAAAGCAAAGTTTATTTAAGAGGAGAAACAGCTCAAGGAATGTTTGTAAACTTTTTAAATGTACAAAGAAGTATGCGTGCTAAGGTTCCTTTTGGAATTGGGCAAACGGGAAAGAGCTTCCGTAATGAGATTACACCTGGAAACTTTACATTTAGAACAAGAGAGTTTGAACAAATGGAATTAGAATTTTTCTGTAAACCAGATACCGATTTAGAATGGTTTGGTTATTGGAAAAACTTCTGTATGGAATTTTTAAAAGATTTAGGAATCAATAAAGAACATTTAAGATTCCGTGACCATGCCAAAGAAGAATTATCTTTTTATAGTAAAGCAACAACTGATATTGAGTATCTTTATCCATTTGGTTGGGGAGAACTTTGGGGAATTGCAGATCGTACCAATTATGATTTATCTGTTCATATGGAGCATTCGGGTGTTGATATGCGTTACCTAGACCCAGAAACGAATGAGAAATACTTGCCTTATGTGATTGAACCTGCTGTTGGTTTAGACCGAATTGTCTTATCCATATTATGTGATGCCTATTCGAAAGAGGTAGTTGGAGAAGAAGAAAGACTTGTGCTTCATCTAGCTCCTCACATTGCTCCTTATAAAGTGACGATTCTTCCACTCATCAAAAAAGTTCATGGCGAGAAAGCCCAAGAAATTTATGGGGAACTTGCGAAAGACTTTTCAGTTACTTATGACGAAGCCGGAAGTATTGGAAAACGTTATCGAAGAAGTGATGCGGTCGGGACTCCTTACGCTATCACGATTGATGATGAAACATTAAGTAAAGGTACTGTGACTGTAAGAGATCGTGATACGATGGAACAAAAAACAATGACTATTTCGGAACTAAAAGAGTTTCTTATGGAAAAGATAAATAAATAAAAATTGCAGAAAAGGAATTGAAAAAAGAGTAAGTTTTTGCTAAAATGTATTTAGGTAGAGACTGGAGGATAAAAGTATGGCGATGAGCAAATTAAAAAAATGGTTTTCTGATGAAGACGAAACACCAGCTATGAGTGAAGATGAGTACTACAATGTAAGTGAGCAAGAAGCATTAAAAGAGGCAGACAAAACAGGAAGTAAAATGATTCTTCTAGAACCTCGTGCTTATTCAGAATCTCAAGCAATTGCTGACCATTTGAAAAGCCGTAATAGTGTGGTAGTGAATTTAAAAAGAGTGACTTCTGCGCAAGCAAAAAGAATCATTGATTTCTTATCTGGATGTGTATATTCGATTGGTGGAACCATGCAAAAAATTGGGGTAGGAATTTATTTGTGTACACCAAAGAATGTAAATATTCAAGGAAAAATTTCCGATGATGCACAGAAGGATGAGAAAAAACAAGAGCAAGAGGATGACATCGATTGGTAAAGGCATTTTAAGTTAGTAAGAAGGTGAGACTTTGAAAAAATTTAGTACAAGTTTGTATGGGTATAATAAGACCGAAGTAGCGAGGTTTGTAAATGATGTAGCAAAAGAATATGAAAGTATGCTAAACAACTTAAAAAAAAGAGATGAAGAGATTAGCAACCTAAGAAAAGAATTAGTACGTTACCAAAACTTAGAAAATACCTTAAACAAAGCTCTGATGGTTGCAGAAGATGCTTCTTCGCAAATCAAAAGAGTGGCTAGAGATGAATCAAAGTCGATTATTGATGAAGCAAGAAGAAACGCTTCAAGAATTGTAAATGATGCCTTAATGAAAGCAGAAAAACTAGAGGCAGATGGGGAAAGATTACGAGTTCGAATCGTGGCATTCAAACAAAGATTCCGAAGTATTATTGAAACGGAATTGGATAGTATTGACCAGATTGAAGAAAACTATTAAAATTGTAGAAATACAATTTTTTTTCATGTTTCTCTAAAATTCATGATATGATATTACTAGGTGGTTTACATGCAAAGAATAAACATAAAAACAAAAGAAGATTTTGAAAAATTAAGAAATTTAAAAGGAAAAGAAACAATTTATGTAACTGTAGATTTGAATACTTCTTGTTCTTTAGAAGCCATTTCTTTAAAGAATTTTTCTGGAACCATTGAGCTTTTCTTTCCAAGAAAAACCAAAGCCACATTATTTCGTGTCAAAAGTCAAAACGAGAAAAAGGCCAGGTACTTTTTTACGGATATCGAACGTTCTAGAATTGGTATGAATGGATCTTCTCAAATAAAATGGGATTATATAGTAACAAATACAGAATTTTATGTAAAAGACGAAAAAGAAATCATAAAACATCTAAAAAAAGATTTACCAGAAATCAGTTTTCATTTAGAAAAAGATATGGTTTTTAATACCTTAGATACATTTGGAAAAAAAGTTCATATTATCGGCGATGGACACCGTCTTTTTTGGAAAAAACCAAATACTTCTATTGATTTTCAAGATACAAAAGTGATACAGGTAGATGATATTTTAAAAGTTCGTTATCCAAAAGATTTAAAAACGATTTCTAAATACCAAACAGAAACGGTGGTAGTCTCTTTTCAAAATTCAATTTGCTATGTAAATATCGATGCTATTTCTTTATTTAACTTTACTGGGACAATGTATGTTTTAGGCAATGGATATGCGATAAGAGAATCGAGTATTCGTTCTTCTTTAAAATATTTAGGTTTATTTTCGATTATTCATCCTTATACAAATTTATATATTGAAGATTTAAATTTAGAAGATGTAATTCTAAGTGGAAAAAATGCTACAGTGATAGGTGGATTTTTAGGAATGACTTATAAAACAGATCATTATATGAGTTATCCTGGACATGTAGTCATATCGAATTGTAAAATAAAAGATTCTAAATTTTTAGTAAAATCTTTTGATTTTGCTGATCCAATTATAGGACTTTTAGAAGAAAATCAAGAAGTTATTCATTGTGATGCCTCTCATATCTTGTTTCAAAATGTAGAAACGAAAGAAGAAAAAGAGTATTTTGAAGAACAATACGTTCCTTATTTTCATAGTTATTTTTCTAATTATATGGGAGCGCAAAATATAGAAGAATATAAAAGAGTAAGAAAGTTATAATTTGTGTTTTAAATAAGGAAATGATAAAATAAACATGTAAGAAAGTGATGATGTAAATGTATGATGTAGTAATTGTGGGTGCAGGGCCTGCTGGGTTATTCGCAGCTTACGAATTATCTAAAAAGAGTGATTTAAAAATATTATTAGTTGATAAAGGACGTTTTGCGAGTACTCGCTTTTGTCCAATGAGTAAAACTGGAGTTTGTGTAAACTGTACTCCATGCGCGATTATGTCTGGGTATGGGGGAGCAGGAACTTTTTCAGATGGAAAATTAAATTTTATTCCAAAACTAGGAAAGTCTAATCTATTTAAATATATGTCTCAAAGTGAAGCTTATAAGCTTATTGATGATGCTGAAAGTATTTTTAAAGAATTTGGAATGGATTCTGAAGTTTATCCTACGAATATGGAGGAAGCAAGGGAATTAGAAGAAAAAATTGCAAGAGTTGGAGCAAGTTTACTTGTCATCAAACAAAAGCATTTAGGAAGTGATATGCTACCTACATATATTGAAAATTTTACCAAATATTTAGAAAGTCATGGGGTAGAACTAAAAGAATGCTGTGATGTATTAGATATCAATGAAGAAGATTCTATTTATCATATCATTATGAAGAATAATAAAAAAGAAGAAAATGTTATGGCAAAACATGTCATCGTGGCTCCTGGTAGAACAGGAGCAAAATGGGTTCAAGAACTTGCGGATAAATACCATATTCCTTATACTTCGCAAAGTATTGAAATTGGCGTGCGTGTAGAGGTTCGAAAAGAAATACTTGATCCGATTACCAATGTGATTTATGATCCAACGATATTTATAAAAACGGATACTTATAATGATGAAATTAGAACATTTTGTACGAATCCTGGAGGGTTTGTAACGAAAGAAAACTATAATGGTTATATCTGTGTGAATGGGCATGCTCTAAAAAACACCAAATCCAAAAATTCAAACTTTGCTTTTATTTCTAAAATAAGCTTAACTGAACCCGTGACAAATACAAGAGAATATGGCGAGTCCATTGCTAAAATTGCAAATACTCTAGGAGATGGTAAACCAATATTACAAACTTTAAGAGACCTTCGTATGGGAAGACGTAGTAACATTGAAAGAATTAGGAAAAGTTTTATTGAACCGACTTTAAAAGATGTTGTCGCGGGAGACCTTGCTTTAGTTTTACCTCATCGAATTGTTAAAAATATATTAGAAGGACTAGAAACATTAGATAAAATCATTCCAGGTGTGAATAATGGAGAGACTTTACTTTATGGACCTGAAATTAAATTCTTTAGTAATGAAATTGAAACCGATGATCATATGAAACTAAAAGATCATCATATATACTTTGTTGGTGATGGAGCAGGAAAAGCAGGAAACATTGTGGCAGCCGCGGCGACCGGTTTAGTTGCAGCAAGAGATATTATCGAAAATCAAAATAAAAATTAACGATTAGAGGTTTTGATGGCTCGTTTTCTTGTATTTTAAATTTTAATTTGATAAAATATTGTTAGAAAGAGGATGAAAAAAATGGAAAAAGCAAAAGTTTATTTCACCAAAGAATTAACACCTGAAAGTGTAGTAAAGATGTACAAAGCATTAGGAGTAGAGTTACCTGGTAAAGTAGCAGTAAAAGTTCATTCTGGAGAAGATGGAAATCAAAATTATTTAAAACCAGAATTTTTAAAACCAATGGTAGACTATGTAAATGGAACCATTGTGGAATGTAATACCGCTTATGATGGAGCAAGAGATACAACCGAGAAACATCAAAGATTAATGGAAAAACATGAATGGAGTAAATACTTTAATGTTGATATTTTAGATGCAGAAGAAGATATGACTTTAGAAATCCCAAATGGAAAAGTATTAAAAGAAAATTATGTGGGAAAGAATCTAGAAAATTATGATTCGATGTTAGTTTTATCTCATTTTAAAGGACACCCAATGGGAGGCTATGGTGGAGCTTTAAAACAATTATCGATTGGAGTAGCTTCTTCCAAAGGAAAACGTTATATCCATTGTTGTGGAAATAACGGAACATACGAAGATATGTTTAATCAAGACCAAAAGACTTTCTTAGAATCTATGGCAGATGCAGCATCTTCTGTAACAGAGTATTTTCATGGAAATATTGTATATATCAATATGATTTGTAATTTATCTGTTGATTGTGATTGTTGTGCAGTTGCCAAAGACCCATGTATGAAAGATATTGGAATTGTGGCATCCCTAGATCCAGTAGCCATTGATCAAGCATGTATTGATTTAGTCAAAAATTCTGAGGACCCTGGCAAAGAAGAATTATTAGAAAGAATTAATTCAAGAATGGGAACGCATACCATTGATGCAGCATATGATTTGGGTATTGGAAATAAAGAATACGAACTTATTAAGATTTAAAAAATTACAAATAACCGAATGAAAATGTCACAAATAACCGAACAAAAAAGCTACAAATAGCCGAATAAAAATGTCACAAATAACCGAAAACGTGATATAATTGTATACGAGGTGGTTATATATGAAAGAATATAAAAAGAGAATAGCGGATGAAATACTTTCAAGAAAATTGCAAGGCAAAGGTGCTGTTTTAATTCAAGGACCAAAGTGGTGTGGAAAGACAACAACAGCAGAGCAAGTTGCTCAAAGCATTCTTTATATGTCTGATCCTGAAGAAATAGAACAAAACTTATCTTTAGCAAATATTAAACCAAAATTATTGTTAGAAGGAAGTACTCCAAGACTTATTGATGAATGGCAAATTGCACCAAAACTATGGGATGCTATAAGATTTGAAATAGACCATCGTAATGCAGAAGGACAGTTTATTCTAACAGGTTCCTCAGTACCAGTAAAAATGGATGAAGTTTGGCATACAGGAACAGGTAGGTTTGCTTGGCTCACTATGAGACCCATGACCCTTTATGAGTCTGGTGAGTCAAATGGTACAGTAAGTCTAACAGAATTATTTCAATCAGCAAAAATAAATGCAACGAGCAAATTAGAATTAGAAGATATTGCTTATTTATGTTGTCGAGGTGGATGGCCAAGAAGCATTTTTATGAATAAAGATGTTGCATTAAATCAAGCATATGATTATTTTGATGCTGTTGTGAGTTCTGATATAAGTAGAGTCGATGATGTAATCAAAAATCCAGAACGTGTAAAAAATTTAATGAGAAGTTATGCAAGAAACATTGGAAGTCAAGCTTCTAATGAAACCATAAAAAAAGACATGATAGTAAACGATTCTGCATCATTAGACACAGATACTGTTTTATCCTACATCAATGCTTTAAAAAAAATATTTGTTGTCGAAGAATCTCCAGCTTGGAATCCTAATTTAAGAAGTAAAACAGCTACAAGAACATCAAATACTAGATATTTTGTAGATCCATCCATTGCAGTTGCATCTTTAGGTATTGGACCAAAAGATTTGCTAAATGATTTAAATACATTTGGACTTTTATTTGAAAATTTATGTATTAGAGATTTAAGAGTATATGCTGAAAGTCTCGATGGAAGTCTTTATCACTATAAAGATGCTCAAGATTTAGAATGTGATGCTGTAATTCATTTAAGAAATGGTTCATATGGACTTATCGAGATAAAGATAGGTGGAGATAAACTGATTGGTGAAGGTGCTGAAAATTTAATGAAATTAAAAAATAAAATAGATACCAAAAAAATGAAAGAGCCTTCTTTCCTAATGGTTTTAACGGCAACAGGAAAATACGCTTATCAAAGAGAAGATGGAGTATATATTGTTCCAATTGGATGTTTGAAAAATTAGTTTAGATAATAAAAACTTATCTCAAAGACTGAGGTAAGTTTTTTCTATTTTTTTTCTTTTTTACTTTTTTCTTCTTCTACATATTTTATGAGAATGGTATTAATGAAATTATTTAAGCTTCGATTTTCTTGTAAAGCTAGCATATCTAGCTGTTTTTTTAATTCTTCATTTGTTCTAAGAGTTATGATTACATTATTCATAAGTTACCTCCATGTGTATTCATTATAATATCAAATGTAATTATTTTATGCTTGCATAGTGATAGCAAATGTAGTATGATAAATGTATACAAATGATAGCATAGAGCATACATAAGTAGGAGAGATTATATATGAAATTAGAAAGATTTAAAGAAAGAGATAATAAAAGAATAGGAATTATCGTATTTACAATATTATGTATTTTACTCGTGAGTGGAGTTATTCTTTATCGAACCTTTGCCATATTTGAAGTAAAGACAAATCAAAATGTGATTAATGGTAATGTTCAAAGCATGGGAGACCTAGAGTTTGCTTTTTATAAGGAAGTTGATGGAAAAGATACGATTGTAAAAGAAGTTCCTAAAAAGGAAGAAGGATATTCCTTAGATACAAGCTCTAGTTATTGTGTAGATTTATTAAATGACAAACAAGTGAGTACAGTGAATTGGGATTATGAAAATTGGGAAGTTAGAGTGAAAAATATAAGTACAACCAAAACAAAATGTTATTTACATTTTAAACAAATATATGTAGAGAAAGAGTTAAATGGAGCAATCCCAGACCTCGGAAATGGAAGACTAATCCCTGTTCAAATTAAAGAAGAAAAACCAACAGAAATTACGATTCAAAATATTGGTGATGGTTCTTATGGAGGAAAAGTAGTAAAAGCGGATATTACACAAGAATGGTATAAATATGGAGAACAAAGATGGGCAAATGCAGTGATACTAAAAGATGGAAAAATAGATGATTATGCACTGGGAGATGAAATATTAGAAAGTGATATTGAAAGTTATTTTGTATGGATTCCAAGATATAGATATAAGTTGTTTGCAAATAACCCAGATCAATATACAGCAACTCACACTTTAGGAAATATCAATAGTAGCAATCCAGAAGACTTAAACAAAATACCAAATAATCCTCCAAAAATTGAAATTGTTTTTGAAACTAAATCAGCTGGCATTATGAATGATGGAAGTTATATGACTCATCCAGCATTTACAAGTTTTAATAGTGATGGTCTATGGATCGGTAAGTTTGAAACTGGAATCATTGGAGCTACGTCAGAAACAGAAGCAAAACAAAATATGAGAGCACAAGAAAAAGTTCAAATAAAACCAAATGTATATAGTTGGAGAGATATTCAGGTAGCGAATGCTTTTTATACTTCTTATGATTATCAACGAGATTTAGAAAGTCATATGATGAAGAATATGGAATGGGGAGCAGTAGCTTATCTAGCTAGTAGTAAATATGGCTTGTGTAGTGGGGACGCATGTACAAACATTATGTTCAACAATAATTCAAATTATGTAACAGGTTATGCCTCCACTACACAACCAACTTGTGGTCTCACAGGAACTAATGAGGAATGCAATCGATGTGAAGTTGTAGAATACAATAAAAATGGAATTTATACTTATAATTATTTTGATACGAGAAGTCAAACAGCAAGCACTACTGGAAATTATTCAGGAGTGTATGATATGGCTGGAGGTACAGCTGAATATGTGATGGGAGTCATGCAAGCTGGACAAGATGACGCATCACCGGCTAGTGGAAGCAGTAGTAGATATAATTCGGGTTTTAATGGAAAATATACTTGTCTAAGTGTAAATTGCACAACGGAAACCGAACTTACGAATGGACAGACTTGGCCATCAAGTAAATATTATGATTTATATGAGTATAGTACATCGGTAGAACAATATCAAAGAGGTAAACTTGGAGATGGAACGAAAGAATTCGGTCCCTTTTCAAAAGTTTATTATGAAAAAATAACAACTGCACCTGGACAATATAGTAATAATAGGCGGATGAGTTCTTATTGTTGGGATTATGCGTGGTTTATTTATTCGGAGTATCCATGGATCATTCGTGGAGGATTAGCAGTGAACGGTTCCGAAACTGGACTAATGGCATTTGGACGTGATACTGGTTCGAATGATTATGAAATGACATTTCGAGTTGTCCTTACTCCATAAGTCAAAAGAAAGTCAATTTGTTCAAAAAAAGATTGGCTTTTTTTATGAGATTTTATATAATAGAGAAGACAGGAAGGAAAGTGAAAATATGTCAAAAAAATATGTTTATTTGTTTTCGGAAGGAAACAAAGATATGCGAGATTTATTAGGAGGAAAAGGAGCTAACTTAGCTGAAATGACTTCGATAGGTCTTCCAGTACCACAAGGTTTTACAATTACAACAGAAGCTTGTACAAAATACTATGAGGATGGAAGAGAAATTAATGAAGAAATACAAGATCAAATTAATGAATACATCCTTAAATTAGAAGAAATTACTGGTAAAAAATTTGGAAGTATTGAAAATCCTTTGCTTGTATCCGTAAGAAGTGGTGCAAGAGCAAGTATGCCAGGTATGATGGATACGATTTTAAACTTAGGACTGAATGAAGAAGTTGTAGGAGTTCTAGCTGAAAAATCAAAGAATCCTAGATGGGCATGGGATTGCTATCGTAGATTTATTCAAATGTATTCTGATGTTGTTATGGAAGTTGGAAAGAAATATTTTGAACAACTTATTGATGACATGAAAAAGAAAAAAGGTGTGACTCAAGATATTGAGCTAGATGCTGATGACTTAAAAGAATTAGCAAATGAATTCAAAGCAGAATATAAAGAGAAAATTGGTAACGATTTCCCAGATGATCCAAAAGAACAATTAATGGGTGCGGTTAAAGCTGTATTTAGAAGTTGGGATAATCCTCGTGCCAATGTTTACCGTAGAGATAATGATATTCCATATTCTTGGGGAACAGCTGTCAATGTTCAAGCTATGGCATTTGGTAACATGGGAGATGACTGTGGAACAGGTGTTGCATTCACAAGAGACCCCGCTACTGGAGAAAAAGGATTATTTGGTGAATTCTTAACGAATGCTCAAGGAGAAGACGTTGTAGCAGGTGTTCGTACACCAATGAAGATTAGTGAAATGGCTGATAAATTCCCAGAAGCATTCAAACAATTTAATGAAGTTTGTCAAATTCTAGAAAATCATTATAAAGATATGCAAGATATGGAATTTACAGTAGAACATGGACATTTATTCATGCTTCAAACAAGAAACGGAAAACGTACGGCTCAAGCAGCTTTAAAAATTGCTTGTGATTTAGTGGATGAGGGAATGCGTAGTGAAGAAGAAGCGGTTTCGATGATTGATCCAAGAAACTTAGATACCTTACTTCACCCTCAATTTGATGTTTCTGAATTAAAGACAAAAACACCAATTGGAAAAGGTTTAGGAGCTTCTCCTGGAGCTGCTTGTGGAAAAATTGTCTTTACGGCTGAAGATGCAGAAGAATGGCATGCAAGAGGTGAGAAAGTTGTATTGGTTCGTTTAGAAACTTCTCCAGAAGACATTACGGGAATGAAAGCAAGTGAAGGAATCTTAACAGTTCGTGGAGGAATGACTTCTCATGCTGCTGTTGTTGCTCGTGGTATGGGTACCTGCTGTGTTTCAGGGTGTGGTGATATCGTTATGGATGAAGAACATAAAGAATTTACTTTAGCAGGAAAAACATTCCATGAAGGAGACTTTATTTCTATTGATGGAACAACAGGAAATATTTATGATGGTTTAATTAAAACAGTAGATGCTACGATTGCTGGTGAATTTGCAAGAGTAATGGCATGGGCTGATAAATTTAGAAAATTAAAAGTGAAAACAAATGCTGATACACCAAAAGATGCTAGAAAAGCAAGAGAGCTTGGTGCCGAAGGAATTGGTTTATGTCGTACAGAGCATATGTTCTTTGAACCAGATCGAATTGCTGCATTCCGTGAAATGATTTGTGCTGATACCGAAGAAGAAAGAGAAAAAGCTTTAGATAAAATTTTACCATATCAACAAAATGACTTTGAAGAATTATATGAAGCACTAGAAGGATATCCTGTTACTATTCGTTATTTGGATCCGCCACTTCATGAATTTGTTCCAACAACAGAGGAAGAAATTGAAAAACTTGCTAAAGCTCAAGGAAAAACGGTAGAAGAAATCAAAAATATTATTTCTAGTTTACATGAAGTAAATCCTATGATGGGACATCGTGGATGCCGTCTTGCTGTTACTTATCCTGAAATCGCACGTATGCAAACAAAAGCTGTGATTCGTGCAGCTATCAATGTTCAAAAGAAACATAAGGATTGGAATATTGTACCAGAAATTATGATTCCACTAGTCTCTGAAGTAAAAGAACTTAAGTATGTAAAAGATATTGTTGTTGAAACTGCTGATGAAGAAATTAAAAATGCTGGCGTTGAACTTCATTATCAAGTAGGAACCATGATTGAAATTCCAAGAGCTTGTGTAACAGCTGATGAAATTGCTAAAAATGCGGACTTCTTCTGCTTTGGTACCAACGATTTAACTCAAATGACTTATGGTTTCTCAAGAGATGATGCTGGTAAATTCTTAAAATCTTACTATGATGCGAAGATTTTAGAAAACGATCCATTTGCGAAATTAGACCAAAATGGTGTAGGGAAACTTATGGACTTAGCCATTAAACTTGGAAGAGAAGCAAATAAAGATTTACATATCGGTATTTGCGGAGAACATGGTGGAGACCCATCAAGTGTCGAATTCTGTCATGAGATTGGTTTAGATTATGTTTCATGTAGTCCATTTAGAGTGCCAATTGCAAGACTTGCAGCAGCTCAAGCGGCTATTAAGGAAAATAAATAAGGCATAATTGATACTTATATGAATATACTAGAAATGTACTATTTGACATTTTCATAAAAATATAGTATATTTATATTGCACTTGAAAGAGTGTGAAAATGTTTTTCGCTTCCGGGTGGCTAGCGAATAATAAGTGATCCCGGTCGACAATGTTTTTCGCTTCCAGGTGGTGCGACTAATAAATGATCCTGGTTGAAAATGTAGAGTAACTCCACTGTAGGGTGGAGTTTTCTTTTTGACTAATTTGCGGTATATTATTTTTGGAGTTGATTTAAATGGAAATTAAGACAGGTTATTTATACCATATCAAAGATGAATATTTTGATATTGTAAATGATGAAAAATTAATGCAAAATCATGAGAGGGGAAAGAAAAGACCTACTTATTTCACCATTAAGGATGGAAATATTTTGTGGTTTATCCCAATTAGTTCTAAAGTTGATAAATATCAAAAGATTATTGATAAAAAAGTCGAGAAGTATGGTTTTTGTAATACTATAATTATTAGAAAAATTGCCGATGAAGATGCTGCTATACTATTACAAAATGCTTTTCCAACACTAGAAAAATATATAGATCATGTTCATACTGTTGATGGAGTGCCACTAAAAGTTCCAACAGATTTGCAAAATGAAATTAAAAGTTTATTTAAAAATATGATAGGATTAAAAAAGAGAGGTACAAATTTATTTTTTACTGATATAGATAAACTAAAAGAAAAAATGTTAGAAGAAATATAATAAATTTAGAGTAAGTCATTTTAAAAATAATATTTATAAAATTTAATTTTATTTATCTCAAATGTGATAATGGTACAAGTAGCTATTAAAGAAAATAAATAATAATTTATACTCATATGAATATACTAGAAATGTACTATTTGACATTTTCATAAAAATATAGTATATTTATATTGCACTTGAAAGAGTGTGAAAATGTTTCTCGCTTCCGGGTGGCTAGCGAGTAATAAGTAATCCCGGTCGACAATTTTTCTCGCTTCCGGGTGGCTAGCGAGTAATAAATAATCCCGGTTGAAAATGTAGAATAACTTCACTGTAGGGTGGAGTTTTCTTTTGAATTAAATTGTGGTATATTATTTTTGGAGTTGATTTAAATGGAAATTAAAACAGGTTATTTATACCATATCAAAGACGAATATTTTGATGTCGTCAATGATGAAAATTTAATGCAAAATCATGAAAGGGGAAAGAAAAGACCTACTTATTTTACTATTAAGGATGAAAATATTTTATGGTTTATCCCTATTAGTTCTAAAGTTGAAAAATATCAAAAGATTATTGATAAAAAAATTGAAAAGTATGGTTTTTGCAATACAATACTAATTGAAAAAATTTATGAAAATGATGCAGCAATATTATTGCAAAATGCCTTTCCAACACTAGAAAAATATATTGATCATGTGCATACAATTAATGGTAAGCCAGCCAAGGTTTCTGAAAAATTAGAAAAAATTATTCTTCAAAATTTTCAAAATCTCATGAAGCTTCATGTGAGAGGGCAAAAAATATTTTTAACTGATATAAATAAATTAAAAGAAAAAATGTTAGAAGAAATAAAATAAATTGATTAAAATAGGATTCTATGATGTAAAGAAAACAAATCTTTACATCTTTTCAAAAAATAAAAAGAATAGTTCTTTTTTTCTTTGTTATTTTATAGTATAATTTGATTATAGATTAGAAAGGGTAGGGTGTAAAACATGGTTACGCTTAGTATAGGAAAATCGACTTATGATATTACGATTCCTGTGGATGAATATCCTATTGAAAATCAAAAATATATATTAAAAGAAAAATTAGAAGGAAGTGGGGGAAGTTCATCAAACGTAGCTTTCTTACTTGGCAAATGGAATATGGATAGTTATTATGCTGGTGTTGTAGGGTATGATGACTTAGGAACAAATATAAAAAAAGAATTAGAAACGAATAAAGTTCATACAAATTTTATGGAAATTAATTATGAAAAGAAAACAACGATGAGTATGATTTTGGCTAATAAAGCGACAACATCTAGGACTCAATTTATGATTGAACCAGAAACGTTTCATTTAAAGAAAACAGATTTTGATGTTGTACCAAATGTGATTTATTCTGATGGGTATGAATATTCTGCCACAAATGCTGCGTTTAGTAAATTTCAAAATGCAATTTCTGTACTTGGTGCTGGTGTTGGTTCGGCAGATGAAAAAGAATTGATTGCTTTAGCGAAATATGCAAGATATGTAATATTCTCTTTAGAATTCGCGTGCCGCGCTACTAAGATGAAAGTAGACCCAACAAATCCTACTCATTTATTAAATTTATATCAAGAAGTAAAGAGTAAATTCCCAAATAGTGTTAATATTATTACTTTGCATAGTGCAGGTGTTTTATATGAAATCAATAATGAAGTAAAAGTGATGCCTCCAATGCAAGTCACTGAAGTGGATCGAACAGGAGCTGGAGATACATTTGATGGAGCTATGGTATATGCTTTAGGAAGTGGTTATGATTTAGAAAAATGCATTCGATTCTCAAGTATTGCAGGGGCATTATCAACAACAAAATATGGTGCTAAAAATTCGATTCCATTACTTTCTGATGTCATTCAAAAATATGAAGAAAAATTTGGGCCGTTATCTGCACCACAGATACCGACTCAAAATCCAACTTCAGCACAAGTTCCACAAATGCCAGAATCTCAAAGTAGTACTACAACATCCGTTCAAACCCCATCAGTAGAGCAAAGTGAGGTAAATCCACAAGCATGATGTATTGGAGTTATTATCCAAAAATTGATTTACATGGAGAATATGTATCGACTGCATATACAGTCGTGCATTCCTTTTTACAAGAACAATTAAGATTAAAACATCCTTTTGTTGTAATTATTCATGGCAAAGGAACAGGTAAATTAAAAGAAGAAGTACATCAAATTCTTTCGAAAGAAAAAGAAGTTTTAGAGTTTCAATTAGATCCTGAGAATCTGGGGCAAACCATCGTCCATTTAAATGTCAAATAGAAAATATTTGACATTTTTTGACAATTGTGATAAACTTTATATCGTTAAGAAAGGGTAAATACATTTTGTACAATATTGCAAGCAAAATTGATTTGATTAGACACAAATTTGACAAAATAATTTGTTTGTGATATAATTAAGGTACGAAAAAGGTAATAGGGGGTTTGTTGATATGAAGAATTATGTATTGGATTATGTCAATGAAAATGAATTTCGTAAATTAGAAAGAGCTTTAAAGAAGTATAATATGCGTGCTTTTAAAAAGTTAAGCTTTGATTACTATCCTTCTTTAAGAGATGGTAAGTTTGTCGGAGAGATTGTAAGTACAAATAAAAAAGCTGGTACAGTAACTTATGAGCTTAAATTACCAAGTGATGCTATGTTTGCACAAGTTCATGGAGAAGTGAAATTAATCTATACTGTTTATAAAAAAGAAGAAACAGTTATGTTAAAAGAAATTACACCAAAAGAAATTCTTTTAGAAGGACATAAATCAGAATTGGGTACTTATAAAGGAATTATGATTAGTAAAACAAATGCATCAAAAGACCGTTTTAAAATTGATTTACTAAATATGTTACAAGGAAAATAAAAATAATTTCCTTGTTTTTTTGGCAAAATAAAAACCTCGTAAATACGAGGATTCTAAACATATGGTGCAGGTGAAGGGACTTGAACCCATATACCTTGCGGCGCTAGATCCTAAGTCTAGTGCGTCTACCAATTTCGCCACACCTGCATATTTTTTTAAAATGGTGGACCTCGTAGGACTCGAACCTACGACCGACCGGTTATGAGCCGGTTGCTCTAACCAACTGAGCTAGAGGTCCAACGACTACTTAAGTATACAATAACTTTTTTGAAAAAACAAGCAGTTTTCGAAAAAAAGATGGATTTTCTAACAAATATTTTGTATAATAGAATTGTTCTTCATTACCCTGTCGCCAAGTGGTAAGGCAATGGGCTCTGACCCCATCATTTCATAGGTTCGAATCCTATCAGGGTAGCCAATATGTGAAATATAGATTTATATAAGGCTTTTAAATATTAACGAGGAGGTTTTTAATTTGGATACAAGTAGGGCCATAACGAGCGAAATGGCAAAACAGGGTGTAAAAATGATTTGCGGGAAAATGGGAAATGTTTCTCCAGATATAGAATGGATAAAATGGCTATCTTATGAACCAGAATTTGAAAAGAATAGAATAGAATACTTAGATTCTAAAAAACTATCAGAACTATCTTATGAAGAACTTAAAGAAGCTAGTATATATAGTAGAAATAAAATTTTTGCAAGATTATTTCAAATTTATGGTACAAAAGAATGTTCTCTTGAAAATTATATGAAAGTCTATGATTTTATGTGTCAAGAATCGATTGAAAAGTTTATGATAAGCAAATTAACACCTGAAGAACTACAATACGCAAAGCAAGAAATCAGCAGATTATGTAAAGTTCCAAAAGAAGAATTACGTGCCAAAGTAATAGAAGAAAAAAAGCCGGAAAACTATGAAAAATTATCGATGGTAGATGCCTATATATTACATATAATAGCTAATATTCATTATGAAAGATGTGTGTCTGAGGCAGATCAAGAAATAAAAAATCAAAGGGAGCAATATAGCCTTTTTAGAGAAAAAGATATACATTTCGGACCATATGGAATGTAATAAAAAGTCCTCGTATTTACGGGGATTTATTTTATTTATATATCTGAAATTTTGGCTGTATAATACATAAAAATAATGTAGAATAGTACAAAAAAAGGAGAAATAGAAAACGAAAGAAATAACATATCATGATAGAAACTATTTAAGAAAAAATAACTTAGTGATGACAGTGGATGAAAAGAAGGTGCATTTTATCAATGGAATTGCCGCAGTTCATGCGACTGTTCGTGGCGAATATAAAACTACAACTTGTTCAGGAATTATAAATGAAGAATATCAAGAGGTATTTGATGATGATTATGAACTATATGGGGATGCACGAAGATACTTAATGTTTTTGGGATATAATACAAAAATTCTTCGCTGTGGAGAAAATGATTTTATTGTCACAGTTCGAGTAAGTGATGATAATTATTCTTATTATGTAAATAGGCATGTTAGAATGGAAGATAGGAAAGCAACCTTAATTAATGAAAATATAGGAGAGTATCATAAAACAAATCTTGAAAACATGCTTATGATAGGTAGAAAATTTAATTGGTATGATAAAAAATTGTATAATATAATGAAAGGAAAATATACTTGTAGAGGTTATGATGAGATTTCAGTAATTGATGGTCAACCAGACTATTTTGCCGTTAAAAAAAGCATAACTTCAGTAACAAAAGATTCTCGTAAAAATGAAGACTTATATCTTATCGATGATTTATACTTTCAAATTGACCAAAATGGACATATTGTTTCTAAAATCTTTTCAACAAGAAAATTAGACTTCTTAGGTTATGGTGATAAAAATATTGATGATTATCCAATGTATCGTAAGCAAGAACTCATAGAAGAAAGCCAAAAACTGAAAGACAACGTTTATTTATTAAGACGTTCTAAAATGTAAAAAAACGAATTTAATTTCCTAAATAATACTATTTTGGCTTTGAAACAATAAAATAGTAGGGAAAGATTGGTGAAAAATGAAAGTTGTAATTTTAGCTGGGGGTTTAAGTCCAGAAAGAGAAATATCCTTTTCCTCTGGAACGCACATTGCAAATGCTCTCATCGAAAATGGACATGAAGTCATGTTAACAGATATTTATTTAGGAAGTTTAAATTCAATGTTTCCCTTGAAATATCATCAAAAAAAAGATGGTTATACGTATTCCTATACTATTTCGAAGGAAGAACCAAATTTAGAAGAAGTAAAATCAGCAAAAAAAGAGAAGAGCTTAATTTCCGAAGAAGTTTTAATGGAATGCAAGAAAGCAGATAAAGTATTTTTAGCTTTACATGGATCGATTGGTGAGAATGGAAAACTGCAATCCTTACTCGACATTTATGGAATTCCATATACAGGTTCTTCCGCTTTAGGAAGTATGTTAGCCATGCATAAAGATGTGGCCAAACGTCTTATGGTTTTTAATGGAATCATTACACCAAAATGGAAATATTTTCATTTAGAACGTAATGGAGTCAATGGATTATCTTATCCTTGCGTATTAAAGCCATGTTCGAGTGGTTCTAGCATTGGGGTGTCTATTCTTAAAAATGAAGCTGAACTTCAAAAGGCTTTAAAAACAGCAAAAGACTCAGAAATTTTAATTGAAGAAAAAATAAATGGTCGAGAATTTTCTGTAGGTATCTTAAATGGGGAAGCATTACCTATCATTGAAATCATACCTAAAAAAGATTTTTATAATTATGAAAACAAATATCAAGAAGGATGCACAGAAGAAGTATGCCCTGCCCATTTAAAAGAAGAAAAAGCCAAAGAAATGCAAGACATCGCGCTTAAAGTTCATCATACTCTGCATTTAGGAAGTTATTCGAGAATTGATTTTATGATGAAAAATGATGGCACGATTTATTGTTTAGAAGCCAATTCTTTACCTGGAATGACACCTTTCAGTTTACTTCCAAAGGCAGAAGCCACGAAAGGAAATTCTTATAATGAATTGTGTGAAAAAATCTTGAGAGAATCATAATCATACTTTAAAAATTAAATTAA
>CANPXO010000025.1 GCA_947586205.1 uncultured Bacilli bacterium | reverse complement strand
TAATGTTTTAGCCTTCTTAAAAACATCATTTATGGGACTTTTTCTGTTGCTTTTAAGAATGATATAACCGATATAAGTGAATAGAAGGATAATTCAAGAAACGAGCTGATAATTTGTGAGTTCCAAGACCACTTGAAACAATTAAAGTGGAACTTCCTTTTTGATAAATCCCTTTTTGATATTTGTTCACATTATCAAATTCAATCAAACCACCTATTTTAGGAATTCTAATGAGTCCGCCCAAAGAATGTCCTGCTAAAACAAGATTTGTCGTATTTAATACATCATCGAATAAGATAGGCTCGTGCATAAGTAAAATCGTATAAGCATTTTCTTCTTTTGTTAAAGCATTTCCTAAATTTTGTTCTTGTTTAGAAATAGAAGGGATTCCTGCAATATAAATAGGAGATATTCCATTAAAATAAATAGGAATATTTTGATTTTTTAAAATTTGGAAGTCTGCATTTGTCATAATTTCTTCAAAACGATTATCTGAATAATCTTGATCCCCTTTAATGGCAAATTTGCCTAATTTAGATGTTGTTTTCTTTAATATTTCTTCTATTTTATTTTTGGTATTTTCATTAATAGTTACAGAATTATCAAATAAATCACCTGTAAAAACAAGAATATCTGGTTTTAATAAATTGATTTTATTTACAATACTTTCTAATTCTTTTTCGTTCACTGTGGTTCCAAAATGAATATCAGAGAAATGAACAATTTTAAATCCGTCAAAAGATTCAGGAATACTTTCATTGATAATAGGATATTCGATAATTTCTAATTGTTTAGGTTCCCAAAAAAACATATAGATAAAAAGAAGAAGAAGTAGACTTGCCATAAGAATGCCGATTTTAGGAAGTAGGCCTAATTTTTTTTTATTTTCTTTTTCTTCTATCATATGAATAACCCCATTAATAGAATTAAAGAAATCATGATGGCATTATGAAGAGTATGCATTGTGACACTGGTAAAAATATTATTTGTTTCTACATATGCTTTAGCCATAAAGAATCCCATTCCACCATAAGGAATAATATAAAGCATTTGAGGAAGAGTATTCCTAAATGCTTCCATACTTGTAAAATCCATCGCAGCAATTAAGTGACTGAATCCAAACAGAAGGCCAGATACAATCATAAACCATTTAGGATTTTGGAAGGCGTTTTTAAAACCTTTTCTAAAAAGAAGTTCTTCGATAAAAGGGCCAAATACTATCATTAAAAAGATAGATAAAATTGGATAAGCATCTATAAACGTTCTATTTTCTGTTTCGTTTACTGCCATATTACCAGCAATCTGTAAAATGATCATATTGCAAAGAATCATAAAAAGAAAAGAAAGAATCCAATATTTAAAAGCAATTTTTATATTTTGTTTCCATTTTTTTTTAAAATCTTTCCAATCTGTCCATAAAGATGTTTTATAAACAGAAACTAAAATGAAAATAAGAAATAAATAATTCACACCATTTGCAAGATATGTATAAATAGAATCAGGAACAGGAAAATAAACAAAAAGCATACCTATTACTGTAGGAATAAAAAATAGACAAATCAATAATAATAAAAATCCTTTTCCTAATTCTTTCCAATTTATTTTTGTCATGTATATCACCTATATTAAATATAGCATAGATTTAAAAGAAAAAATAGAATTTTTTTGATAAAATGTCAAATAGAATTGAAAATAAATAAGAATCATTTTATAATTGAAAACATAGATAGGAAAGAGAAAAATGAAAAAAAGATTAGAAATTTGTTTATTATCTATTTTGATTACGATTGTATTTATTTATTTTTCAATGCCCAATTTTTTTTCGAGAGAAAAAGTAAGAGATTTATTAAGTAGAGTGAATGAATATCAAGATTATTTCGAAAATGAATGATTTTGATATTCATTTTGTTGAAATCACGAAAAGAGTGTGGTACAATTTTACTGTAAACGGTGAGGTGGGAGAAATTAATGAAAAAAATAAAAAAGGGGACAGCATTGATAATCTTATTGACAATGTTTTTAGTTCCAAACTTAGTGAATGCAGCATCTAAGTGTAGTTCAGAAGAACAGATTCAACTTCAAAAAGATGCTTTAGGAGTTCAATTAAGTTATGAAGCTGGTATGTTTGGTACTGGAGAATATGAAGAAAGTGAAATGCCTGATGAAAATGGCAATCTTGTCGAATATGAAATAGAGGAACCTAAAGTTGTCATTTCAATATATAATATCATAGATTCTATTTATGTGACTGTGACAAATAAAGCAACTGGTGTAGAAGATACTTATTATTATGAAGACACCGATAATGGAACGATTACTTGGGAGAAAGAAGATATTTCTTTTATTGATGAGTATGAAGTGAAAATCTATTCTAATTTACCTGACTGTAAAGGGGAGGAAATCAATAAAATTACTAAAAAAATTCCAAAGTATAATCCATATAGTACTTATTATTATTGCCAAGGCGTAGATGAACCTTATTGTCAACAGTTTGTAGATCAAGAAGTAGTCATTACTGAACAAGAAATGAAAGATAATTTCACTAAATTAGAAAAAGAAGAGGAAACTCCAACGATTGAAGAACAGAAAAATGATTGGAAATATGTTATATATATTGGAGGAGGAATACTTATTATAGCTGGGGTTGCTATAGCTGTGATGCTTATTAGAAAGCAGAGGAATAAAGTAATATGAAAAATAAACAAATGTTATTAATAATATTAATAGTTTTAGGATTATTTATAGGAATGCCTAGTGCAAAAGCGGTAACTTATAAGATTACTAATGCTGGGGGGAAAATAACATACTCAAACGGTTTGCCGGCAGTAACAAGATATAATGCAACAATTGATGGTACTTCTTCTATGGTATATTGTTTGGATCCTGGGTTACAATATGCTGGTAATGATGATGAGTGGACTGTTTATGCAACAGTAGATCCTAGTACAGGTGATCCATTTGATATCGCAGCCACATATATTTATCAAAGATTACTAGAAATGGGGATGACTGACGAGAACGATACGAATCGTGTTGTAGGAACAACAGCTTATCGTCTATTGGCTTTTCTTTATAGAAACCGTGGATGTCGTAATGATAGTAATTGTACGAATACAAGACTTGAATTGACACGTGCTTGGAAAGCATATGCTGCAGGTGGTAGCATATGGACCACAAGTGATCCTTCTATAAAATTGGGACGCGAATTATATCAAGAAGCTGTGAATGTTGTACAAAGTGGAAAAAGTTATGCACAACTTGTAGCTGAAGGAATATTATGGGCTCCACAATTTGATTATGAGTTAGTAAATACTCAAAATAATGTAAATCAAATTATTTATACATATCGAATTACTAATACTCGTAACACCCCAGAAAAGTTTTCTCAGTATGCAAGTGGTATTGAAGTATTATGTGCTAATAGTTCTGTAAAATGCTCTATGAATGTTGCATCAACTACATCAACAAGTATAGACATTAATGTTATAGTTGATACAACAAGTTGGAACAACCAAAGTTTAGGATTAGTTATTAATTTGCCATATTGTGATATAAAATCTTCAACATTTAATTTAGTTATTTTAGAAAAAACAACTAAAAAAGGAGATCAACATATGGTAGTTGCTTTCCCAAAATCTCATACATGTCCTGCTACACCAACTTCTACTTATTTTCCTACTTATTCTCTTCATGTTTCAGGAGATAAATGTGAGTTAAATGGAAATACTTATACTTATTATCAGACTAGAGATGGTTCTATTATTGAAAGTTCTAAAAAATCTTGGCAAAAAGGTACTACTCCTCCAGAAGGTGTAGATGCTTCTATTTGTCCAGGTGAATCTAATAATGATAAATGTACTTGTGATCCTGCTACTCAAACATATTCTTATCAAAAATATGAAAATGGTGCATGGGGTAGTCCAGTTACTTGGAATGTAGGAAGTACTGCTCCTGCAGGTGTTGATACAAGTAAATGTCCAACTACTTGTATAGATCTTACTGAACAAAGTTGTAAAAAACCTTCTGAAAGTGCAGATGGTCAATATCACTGTGCAGATGGAAGAGTTTGCGATGAAGATACTCATTATAGAGAATGTGAATGTGGAGCACAAGAAGATTTCTGTACAGAACATCCTGAGGATCCTACATGTGATGAATACTATGATAAATGTATTAATTGTAGTCCTGTGGTAACAGTTCCTTCCGATTGTTCAGATTTACAAGAATATAATGTAAATATTTATGCTGGAAATTATACTGCTGGTATTAGTGATATTTCTAAAAAAGGAACAGAATGTAATAGAAATAAAGCAAATATGGTTAAAAGTTGTGTTATAGGTAAGACCGATGCGCAAAATAATTCTTTCGAAGACACGACTATTGATGCAACAAAAAATAATCCATATTGTAAAGTATGGTGTGAAGAGTCTTATGATTTTGGACTCCCTGTTGCTAAGAGAACTCAAAGTGGTGGATACTTTACATTAAGTACTAGCGTTACTGGTACTCGTACTTGTTATACAAGTGCTGCAGATGATTCTACTAAACCTATTGACGAAGCTAAATTTAAAGCAGATTTAGAAGCTGCTCGGAAAGCCGTTATTGATGCATACAATACTTATGCTTATTGGAGTGCAAGAGCAAGTGCGTCTTATACGGAATCTACACTAGAACCAAAGTATTTAAAGAAACAAGATGAAAACGGTAATCTCACTGACGAGCTTATTTGTACTGCCGATGGTGGAAAAGAATATAGTAAGGAGTTAAAATATGAACTATATACTTATGATGGAGGAAAGGTTACAGTTGATGGAACAACGACTGGGACTTGCGATAGTTCTGAAACCGTAAATAATCAAAGTTACGGTTGTGTGGTTTCATTCTCGGGTACTGAAGCACAAATTAGTAGAACCGATAAAACTTCAGGTTCATGTACTGATGCGGTTAGTGGTTCTAAAAGTGATGATAAAACTAATGCAGATGGTGTTACTTATGCCAATGAACAAAAATCTAATGCTTTAAATACATTAAATCAAAAAATTACTGAATTTAACAACATTATAGCTAAATATAATTCATGTTCAGGAAATATGGCTGGCAATAGAAATGGCTGGGAAAATGATATTCAATTTGATCCAGAAATTACTTTCTCTTATAACGAAAATTATTTAAACAATACAAGTGATGGTAAATTTGTACAGACAAAAGTAAATAAAGATGAAACTAAATCAACATATTGTACTACTGATACAGGTCGTACTTATAATTGCTTAGATTCATCAAAAGAATACACTGTAAATGGAAATAATAATGTTCCTGCGTCAGCACAAGTCACTGAAAAGCAATTTGTATGTGATGCTAGTGGTTGCGATTACAAAGATTATACATTCAGTACTGCAAAATGGGTAAAGAAAGAAAAAACTATTGAGGCTTCTTATGAACCAAGAACTGATTTCTCTACTTATACTCAATATGGTACTATTCAAAAAGATGTAACAACTGGAAAATATACTCTATATACTCCGTTACCTGATAATGCTTTCCCAATTTCTTTAATGACAAAAACTGGAGTATTCCCATTCACTATTAAATTTAATAATATTGGTCAATCTAATTCAGATGATGATAAGCTCGGAAGATTAATTGGCGAAAATTATGGTGGAGATATATTAACTGCGTTCAATAAATTAAGTTCAGAAGATAAATGTAACATTAATGGAAAGAAAGATTCTTCTTATCAGTCTGCTACTACTCAGTCTGGATATGTATGTCATTACATAAATAATTGTGATGAATGTAAGTTTACATGTGAAGATGGTGATTGTTCATTTGATGATAATTGTGATGGAGAATGTGCTTTTACATGTGAAAATTGTTTATTTGATGGAAAGAGTACTAACTATACTTTTAGAACTGTTTCATTAAATAATTTATTCCCAAATGATCGTCAAAAAGGATATAACTGGGATAGTAATTTAAAAGCAGATATAACGAAAAAAGCTATTCAAACAGATGGAGAAAGTATTTATAAAAAAGCACAATATTCTTATACATTAACGCCATCATCTATTCAAAAAATTCGAGAATATAATAAGAAGGCTGGGTCTTATACAAATACTTATGTTCCTTCTGATTATGAGACAATTTCAATTGATTCAAATAATTCGAATGAAGCTGTTTATTGTGAACAGTATAATGGAACTGGTGCGAATGGAGAACTTTACAATGTTAAATGTCGAAGTAAGTTCTTAGATATTTTAGATGAGTTGGAAGGCTCTGGGCGCGCGATGGCAAGTAATATTGTTCGTGCTACAAGAAATAGCGATGCTTGGGAGTTATTTGAAGGTTACTGTACATATGGCTATGGTGGCAAAGGAACCAATGGAGAAGATAGTTGCGTACATGTTGGACCTTCTTGGAGAATAAGGAGTGTTGATTAATGAGAGAATCTTTTTGGGGATATTGGATTATTATTTTAGGCGTATTTGTAGTTGTCATTATGATGTTAATTTCTAATGTTACAACTACGAATACTCAAGATTACTATTTAATAAAAGAAGTATCTGAAGCATCTATGTTAGATGCAGTAGATTATGGGTATTATCGTACAAGTGGAGAATTAAGAATCAATGCAGATAAATTTGTAGAGAGTTTTTTAAGAAGATTTTCTGAAAGTGTAGAATTTAATACTTATCAAATTAATTTTTATGGGATTTATGAAGCTCCACCTAAAGCGAGTGTTCAAGTAACTACAAAAAGTGGCACTTATAGTGTTGGAACTAGTGCATCATCTTTTGATATTATAAATAGAGTAGATTCTATTTTAGAAGTAGATGGCACAGTAGTTGGTGAAAATTAGGTGTATGTAATATAGAAAGAAGGAGTAACAATGGGAACAATTTTAACAAAAATAAAACATTTTTTAAGTAATAAGAATACAGTTACAATACTGTGTGTACTAGCAGGGATATTAATTTTATATATTGGCTATAATTGGCGTGTAAATACTGCAACGACTCCCGTTAGTATTCCTTATGCAAAAAACACTTTATCTTCAGGTCATTTAATTACTAATGATGATATTGGTACATTGGAAGTTTCTGGAACTGTGCTTGAAAAGACAAAGGGTATTATAAGAAGTAAAGCTCAGTTAATTGGTAAAGAAGTTACTTATGGAAATACCATTCAAGCAAATAGTTTCTTTTATACTGATGATATCAAAGATGCTGATGAAAATGATTATAGTGCATTAGCGAATATTCCAAATGGTTATGCACCCATTAATTTAGATGTTGATTTGCATAGTACATTTGGAAATGCTATTTATCCTGGAAATTATATTGACTTATGGTTTAGGGGTGTTGATGAAAATCGAAAAATGATTTATGAAAAATTTATTACAAGCATTCAAGTCTTAGATGTTACGGATAGTAGTAGTAAATCCGTTTTTGAAACAGGGGCAGAAAGTAGAGAACCAGCTCATCTATTATTTGCTGTGGAAGATGATTTGATGGAACTCATTTATGCAGCAGAAAAAGTTGGTGAGCTTGTTCCTGTTCCTCGTAATAAAAGCTATTCTCAAAATCCTGAAGAAATGAAAATAGCAAATTTGAATTTAGAACTTTGGATTAGAGCACAAGTAGCTGTTACGGATACAACCGTAAATAATGAAGTTACGGAGGATGATATCGATGAATAGTTTGCTTACAAAAATTAAAAGATTTATTGGAAATAAAAATACTGTTACTATTCTTTGTGTAGTTGCGGGGCTTGTTGTTCTTTATGTTGGATATAATTGGCGAATCAAAGAAGCTATTAATCCGACTTTAGTTCCGTATGCCAAAGTTAATTTAGAAGCTCGTCATGTCATTACTCAAGATGATATTGGATATATGAATGTTAATAGCGACGTTATGAGAAAAGCTACCAATGTCATTACAAATGCAAATGATTTAATTGGCAAAGAAGTAACTTATGGAAATAGTATTCCTGCAGGAAGTTTATTTTATCAAGAAGATATTACAAAACCAGAGTTATCACCAGATTATGTTCTTAGTGATATTCCTGATGGATATACAGCATTTTCTTTATCAGTCGATGAAACAACAACTTATGGTAATTATATTGAAATTGGCAGTTATATTGATCTTTGGTTTGAAGGTGAAGATGACTATGATCGAATTATTTATAGTAAATTTATAAGTAGTATTCGTGTGTTAGATGTTAGGGATTCAAAAGGGGTATCTCTTGCTAATACAAAAAGTGAAAATCCAGCAGAGCTTTTATTTGCAGTAAAAGATGATGATTATTCTTTATTGGTAAAAGCAGGTGCAGTAGGTACGTTGGTTCCAGTTCCAAGAAATAAAAATTATACAGCAAATCCAGGAGAAATGGAAATGAGTAATGAAACGATTAAAGCTCTTATTTTGAGCAGAACGGGAACGATTTAATAAAGAAGAAGGGGTGATTCTATGAATGATGCAGTGTTTTCTCAATTAGATTTTGGACCTTTAAATGAGTTTTTAAATAATGATGATGTCACCGATATCTCTTATACAAATGGTGGTCAAGTTTGGTTAAAAACTTTATCAAAAGGTGTTTATCAAATAGAAAGACCTGAAATTAATAATCAATTAATGGAAAAGTTAGCATTTCAATGTGCCAATGTCATGGGTAAAACTTTTAATATGGCGCATCCTATGTTAGATGCAGAAAGTGCTGAGTTACGTATGAATTTTATTCATGAATCCATTGCAACAAATGGAATTGCGTGCGTTATTCGTAAAACTCCAGCTAAAATAAGACTTAATAAAGAAAAATTATTAGATGAAAAATATGTATCTGAATCTGTCCATGATTTTCTTATTAAGTGTGTAGAAGGACATGCCAATATTATCGTGAGTGGAGAAACTGGTTCAGGTAAAACAGAGTTAGTTAAGTATTTAGCAAGTCATATTAAAGAAAATGAAAAAATTATTACGATTGAAGATACACTCGAACTTCACTTAGACCGAATTTTTCCACATCGTGATATTGTCGCGTTAAAAACAAATAATATTGCAAGTTATTCTGATGTTTTAGTGGCTTGTATGAGACAGAACCCTGTATGGATTTTACTTTCTGAGGTACGTTCTGCTGAAGCAGTCATGGCTGTCCGTAACTCGATTTCATCTGGACACCATATTTTATCGACTATTCACTCTGATAAAGCAAGTTTAATTCCTATGCGTATGTTTGCCTTAATTGAAAGTAATGTTGATGTAGAGCAGTTTGTAACAACAATACATCGTTATGTACAAATTGGTATTTATGTTAAAGGGTATATGAGTAAAGAACTTGGAAGATTTCAACGTGAAATTTTAGAAGTTTGTGAGTTTTATGTAGATGATGATAACAAGCCTCAAGTAAATATTATTTTTAAGAAAACATTAACGGGGGAAATTACCATGAATAATCCGACAAAATATTTAAGAGATTATTTAGGAATTAGTGGAGTCTTATTACCAGAAGATATTTTTGCAGAAGGTCATCAAACTTCTGGAACAACTGCGACTCAAGTTTTAAATCCTGTTACGCCAAATGGACAGAATCAAGTTCCTATAAATAATGGAGTGAAACCTACTCAAACTGTAAATCAAGTCACTCCGGCTGTACCAGTAAATAAACAGGTCGTTCAAACAAGTGTTCCGCCTGTGGCTCAAGGCACCGTCCCAGTAAATACGGGAGTATCAGGAAATGCTCAAACTGTAGTACCAAGACCAGCTGTAGTATCTACAAATCCAGTACCACCTGTGAATTCAAGTGCAAATGTAGGATAGAAAGAAGAAAGAGGGAGTCATATGATTGAATTAATTTTATTGATTGGTTTAGCAGTTTTTGCTTTAACTTATCGATTTAATAATGGCGAAAATATATATAAATTCTTTGTAAATTCCGTAAGTACAGTATATGATAAATATGCTCCTTATAGTTTTAAAGAAGTACGTGCAAAGACAAAAGAACTCGGACAAGAATATACTCCGAGACAATATTTAACTCAAGTTATTATCTTTGCAGCAGTTGCTGGAGGTATCTCTTACTTGTATTTTTACAACATTATCGTTGCTGTGATTTATGCAAGTGTAGCAGTTGCTTTCATTCCTTATCTAGCTTATTTAAGATGCCAAAAGGTATATAGTGAATTTATTTTTGAACAAATTCAAATTTATACAACCAATGTTATTATGGAATTTAATACAACTCAAAGCTTTGTAAAATCCTTAGAAGGTGTAAGAGATTCAGGAATCTTAGAAGATCCCGTTCTTGCAGATGTAAAAACAATGATTGATATGTCTTATCAAAATGGTACCATTGATGAATCCATTGTATTCTTTAATGAAAAATATCCATATTATATGGTAAAAAATATGAATCAATTGTTTTTACAAATTACCAAAGAAGGTGCAAAAGATTCAGGACAAGCACTTGAAAATATGTCTATGGATATTGATGCCTTAGTAGAAGGTGTTTACAGAGATCAAATAGACCGTAAAGAATTTCATAAAAGGTTTATTACCTTTGGTTTAGCTTTATTTTTACTTGTTATGGCCATGCAGTTTTTACTTGGAACAGATTCATACTTAGAACTCCTTGATATGTGGTATGTTCAATTAATATTACATGCGATTATTATTATTAATGCTTTTTTCTTAGTGAGTGGAGAAAAATTCTACTATGAAGATGTGGGGGTGGAATAATGTATTGGGAAGTTATTGCTTTAGCACTTATCCTCTTATTTTGTTTAAATTATACAGGCCGTATTAGTGCGAATCGTTTTGTTGCTGACAATGAAGTGTATTTTAGAAAGTTAAAAGAAAGTGATTGGGATTTCTATGTAAAAGCAAGATACGGAGATACTGTGAATCCTGATTTTCTCTTTAATAAAAGAATTCAAAAGGGACTTATTACTATTGTTGTTGTCTTATGTTTCTTTATTTCTAATCTAACATATATAACAGTCTTATTCTCTGTTTTAGGTGGATTCTTAATTTTTAAAATGGATTATTCTAGTTTAAAAAAATATTATAAACGTCACTTGAGTGAAATTGATGCGATGTTGCCACATTATTTAAAAGGATTAGAAATATTAATTCAACACTATACAGTTCCTGTGGCACTTGGAAAAAGTATTGAGGATGCTCCAGCAATATTTAGAGAAGGATTACAAGAAATGGTGAATCAAATTAATGAAGGGGATGATACCATTAATCCTTATATGGATTTTGCAAAAACATATCCTGTAAGAGACTCTATGCGGATGATGCGTTTATTATATCGTTTGAGTTTAGGAAGACAGGAACATAAGCAAGAGCAATTATTAACATTTTCTAAAACCATATCTAACTTACAACAAAAAGCAAGAGAAATTAAATATAAGAATCGGTTGGAAAAAATGGAAAGTAAAACGATGCAGATGCTTATTACAACCGGTTTAGGAGTTATGATTTTGCTTGTATTTGCTGTACTTCAAATGATGAATATGTAAATCCTTTGACAAGTTAGAGGTTTAAATTTATAAAATATTGATATTTCAAAGAAAAGTAGTTATAATAATAAATATAGAAAAAGTAAAGGAGGAAAGATAAAATGAAAGAAGCAACTGGTGAATTAAATATGACCGTTGTTACTGTTGTAGCAATTGCTGCCGTTGCCGCATTCTTTTACGCATTTGTTTGGCCTGGAATAAGAAGATCTATAGCAAGTAGTCAAGTTTGTTCTAACTCTCCTGGATCTGTAGTTGGGGTAGCTGGACAGGAAGGCTATGTTAGCTGTAGTGAAATGGACGATAATAAATATACTTGTCAATATTACGATAGTAATGATGGAAAAGAATATACTGCAACTTGCACAGCAAGACAATAGGAGGTAAAGTTTATGAAAGAAGCTACGGGAGAGCTTAATACAACAGTTGTTACTGTAATACTTGTAGCTTCCATAGCTTCTTTTTTCTATTTCACAATATGGCCTATGTTACAGAATAATTTAAATCAAAGTACTGGTTGTAGTAAGGCTATTTGTTTAGAAGAAAATAGACATGAAGATGGAACTGTTGATTGTCAAATTTGGGAAAATGGTGTAAAAAAAAGTGACATCAAATGTGTCTGGAAGGGGTAACATAGAATGAGAGAAGCAATTGGAGGAACTTGGATATTTCAAATTGTAATAGCTTTTATTTTGCTATTTACAGCTTTTATATGTCTTGCTGTCAATAGGAGTAAGGCGTTTGCAGTTAAGGATCAAATCATTCAGGTTATACAATCTTATAACGGGATTAATGTAGAGACTGGATCTTATAACGAGAATGAAATTGATGCTTTTTATGATATTGTAAATTATATAAAAGCATCTTCTTATCGAAATACTGGTGTACAACCAGCTGATGAAAAAGTTGGTGATGAGAGTGTTCCTTATCATTGCTTTAAGAGAGATGGAAGTCCTACTTCTGGGAACAACGCGACTTTTTGTATCGCGCCAATTTCAGTAAGAGATGATGGGTGCAATGTAAGTATGGATTGTAATGAGTTACCATCGATGACTTATTATAAAGTTGTAGTATTCTATCAGTTAGATATTCCAATATTTCATGATGTTTTTAATTTTAAAGTTACTGGAGATACCAAAACAATGTTTGGGGAGGCTAGATAATGAGACAAGCAATAGGAAGTACTTGGTTAATGCAACTAGTCATAATCTTTATGTTAATATTTGTAGCCTTTTTAGCATTAACAATTAATTTTACAAAAGCTTTTAAAATAAAAAATGAACTTATTACAATGATAGAAAAAAATGAAGGGTTGAGTGCTGGAGAAAATGGCACGATTTCATTAATCAATAATTATTTATCTCATAATGGTTATATGGTTAAAGGAAAATGTGATAATTTAGAATATGGAGTGTCTAATTTAAATTCAGATGATATTGAAGAAGCAATAGATGGAGAAGATTACTTTTATTGCATAAAAAAAACATCTTTTTATACTCCGTCTTATCCTAATCGAGCAAAGTATACTGTCCGAATTTTCTTTCATTTTAGTTTACCTATTATTGGAGATTTATTTACTTTTTCATCAGAAGGTACAACTATAGATCTTAATTATGCTTTAGAGGACATTGAAACAACTGGTTAAAAGGAGGGAAAAAAATTATGAATGTAAAGATAACCAATAAATATGCAAGTTTACTTGCTAATGTGGATATTGATTTTATTAAAAGTGTAGAAGGAGAATTTACTCCAGAAGAGATTATTATGCAATTTAGTAATTTCTTTTATAATAAAATGATTTTAGATATTACGGCGATTAAAGATTACCAAGATATTACGAAAATACAAGAATTGTCTGTAAATATGGATATGAGTAAAGTAATTCTGTTATTAGATGATTCGGAGATTGTAAATAGTCCTAGATATTTATCTCAGCTAGTATCTATGGGTATCTATAATTTCACTCGAAATATTGATGCAATTAAATTTTTGATTGATAATCCAAATTCTTATAAAGATGTTGCTCAATATCATCAATTAAATAATGTGATGACGACTCCAGAAGTTCAACCTTCTATCCATAAAGATGCCGATCAAGTTTCTACTATAGATACAAGTCATGAACTTCGCATTATTGGAATTAAAAATGTAACAGAGCATGCTGGAAGTACAACACTTACATACTTGTTAAAAAAACAATTAGAGAAAAAATATAAAGTATGTGCAGTAGAAGTGGATGATAATGATTTTGTCTATTTAAATGATAAATCTTTAAAACATACATCAAATACGGATTTACAAAGTTTTATTACCTTACATTATAATGAGTATGATGTAATATTAATAGATTTAAATGATCAAGGTGCTATTAGCTTATGTACAGAAGTTCTTTACTTAATTGAACCAGGTTTAATTAAATTAAATAAGTTAATACGAAAAGATCGACAAGCATTTGAAAAATTAAAAGGAAAGAAAATTATTTTAAATCGAAGTGTTTTGAATTCAAGTGATGTAGCAGATTTTGAATATGAATCGCGTAGCAAAGTATATTTTAATATTCCTTATTTGGATGATAAATTAGATAAGCATCATGTCTTAGATGAATTGCTTATGAAACTTGGTTTTTCTAGACTTGATACAGAAAATAGTGATAAAGGTGGAAAATTATTTAGTATTTTTAAATAACTGTATAGAAAAAAGCTCTTCTTAATAGAAGGGCTTTTTAAAACATTCTGAATAGGCCAATCGCGATACCTAAGATAGTAACATTTGGAAATATAAAAGGAGCCATAGTATCGTTTTCTGGTTGTAAACGAATATGTCCATCTTCTTTGTAAAAAGTTTTTAAAGTGACTTCATTTTCATCTGTCATAGCTACGACAATATCTCCATTCCTGGCAACATTTTGTTTTTTCACAATGACATAATCTCCATCAAAAATTCCTTTATTAATCATAGATTCACCACTTACTTCTAAAGTAAATACAGTTTCTTTGGCTGGAACCAACGCAGCAGGTAAATTAAAGAATTCATTGGGTCTTTCAATCGCTTCAATAGGGTTTCCTGCTGTTACTTTACCGAGTAAAGGAACTTTAATAATATCTTCATCTTGATTTAAATATTCATTTTCACCGATTACTTCAATGGTACGGAATTTATTGCTTGTGTTTTTAATTTTCCCAGCTTCTTTTAAATGTTGTAAATGGACTTGTACTGTTGCTGGACTAGAAAGTCCTAGGGCTTTACAAATTTCTCGTACAGCAGGAGGATATCCATGCTCAGCAATATACTTTTTCACAAAATCTAACACTTCTGATTGTTTTTTGGTTATTTTCTTTTCCTCTTTCAATTTTATTCACACTCCTAAATTCATCTTAACATACAAAGTGTAAAATGTCAAACAATTGTTTTAAAATTTTATTGACACGAACAAATGTATTTGATATTATAAATACAGAAAGAAGGAATGTAGTATGGAAAAATTTATTAGAAAGTATGGAATAGTCATTATTCTTTATTTGGTGATTATAGGCGGAATTCTTTTATTAAATGCAAGGTGCAAAATGCTTAATGAAATGAGTGAAACAAATGTGACATTAAATCGTTAAAAGAAATTTACTAATAACAAAAATTTTGATATACTTATACAAGAATAGGGATGACTAAGATGAATCAAAATGATATTAATGCTGTAAATGAACTTAAAATGTTAACGATTGATATGATTAATAGAGCAGGAGGAGGATATCCTGGAATTGCATTGGGAATGGCGCCTGTTATGTATACGTTATTTACTCGTATTTTAAATGTGGATCCTAAAAAACCAAATTATATGAATCGAGATCGAGTGATTTTATCTTCTAGTCATATTGCGCCTCTTTATTATGCTATGCTATATATGAGAGGATTTCCGATTGCAAAAGAAGATCTAATGAATTATCGAAGATGTGGCTCGATGGTTCCAGGTCTTCCCGAAATATCGAATCCTGTTGGAGTCGAAGCAACAACTTCCTATGCTGGAGATGGAGTTGGAATATCTGTTGGAATTGCTTTAGCAAGAAGATACTTAGAGTCCCTTATTTTACAAGAAGATAATCGAGTCAATCTTTTAAACTTTACGACTTATTGTTTTTTATCAGATTCTGATATGATGAGTGGAACAAGTTTAGAAAGTTTTTCTTTTGTGGGCGCTCAGAAGTTAGATCATCTCATTTTCTTGTATGATGCGAATGGAATGAGTGGCGAAGGAGAACTTTCCAATGTCTTAGTAGAAGAATATGAAAAAACATTTTCTTTAAAAGGATTTTATGTAGATACTTTAAAAGATGCAACAAACATTAAGGAAATTGCAAGAACGATTGAAGCTGCCAAAACTTCCAAGAAACCTGCTCTTATTCTCTTTAAAACAACACTTGGGAAAGATTCCTTTAACGAAGGAAAAAATATTGTTCATTCTGGAACTTTAACCTTAGATGATACGAATGCTTTAAGAAGAAAATACAATTTATTTTTACCACCTTTTGAAATTTCAAAAGATTCTATTTTACATATTAGTAATAGTTGTACACCAAGAATCGAAAAACTGTATCAAAAATGGCAAGCTCATTATGCAAGACTTAAAAATATCAATAATGCGAATGTGAGTAATATTTTAAATTTATTAGAAACAGGAAAGACTTCCATTGAGTTTTTCGCGGAAAATTATAAAATTAATGAAGGATATCGTGAGTCTTTAATTGAATCAAATTATAAAGTGATGAATTTAATTGCTCCAAAAAGTAATTTATTTTTAGGTGGAAGTGCTTCTTTAAGTATGATTTGTCAAACTTTAATTGGGGGAAGTGACTACTTAAATTCTTTGACTCCAAGAGGAAGGAATATTCGTTTTGGAACAAGAGAAAGAGCCATGTCTTATATTTTAAATGGAATGAGTTTGTTAGGACTTCGTGTTTTTGGCTCTACCGAGCTTTGTTTTGCTGATGAAATGAAATCAGGAATTCGTATGAGTGCTTTAATGAATTTACCAGTGACATATATTTTTACTCATGATTCTTTGTATGCAAGTGAAGATGCTTCGGCAAGAATACCGGTAGAGGAACTTGCGATGCTCAGGTCTACTCCCAATATAACCGTGTATCGTCCAGCAGATTTCACTGAATTAATGGGTTCTTGGGAAATGATTTTAAAATCTTGTAAACCAAGTGCACTTATATTAAGTAAAAATAGTATTCCAAAACTACCTGGTTCTAGTTCCTCTGAGGTTCAAAAAGGAGCTTATATTATCAAAAAAGAAAATCAAAATTTAAATGGAATTATTATTGCGACTGGAAGTGAAGTCGTAAGTGCTATGCAAATCTCTTATGACATCGCAAGTGCTGGTTTAGATATCCGAGTTGTTTCCATGCCAAGTGTAGAACTTTTTGAAAGCATGGGTTTGGAGTACCGACAAGCCATCCTACCGAACAACGTCAAGACTATTGTCATAGAAGCCTCTTCGTCTTGTACATGGCTTAGATACGCGACTAACGAAGATTATGTGATTGGAGTTGATGATTTCTGTCCGTCTGGTTTACCTATTGAAGTTTTACAACAAATGAGCTTTGATTATGATTCTTTAAAATTAAAAGTCGAATCTTTATTAAAAAGACCATAATTCGACACTTTTCGCACATTTCATTTGCTACAATAACTGTGGTGATAAAGATGCGTAATTTTTATATTTTTGAAATTAATCCTGATATAAAGAAAATGACAAAGGAAATACCTTATGAACTTTTTCATACTTTGGAAACTATTTATTATCAAAAAAAAGAGGACGTGAATTTAAGTTATCATTTCTTAACTCAACTCATTCATCCGATTGCTATCAAAGATTTAGATATTGCCATTTTTAAAAAGTTTAAAGAGAATTACTTTTATACCAAATATAAAAATGTTCATAGTATGTATGATGTGTATCGGCAAGAGAATACGAGACTTACTTTATATAAAACGTTTATGAAATTAGAAACCAATGTCGTGAAACCGCGTTTCTTAGAAGAACTTATCCATTATCCAAATTTATTTCTTTGTGATTTTGAAGAAAAAGATTATTTTTGGTTAGATTCTTTGTCCATGGTGGAAATGTAAGGTGTATTTTGAAAGAAAAATTCTTTGGTATTCGTCCCGTTTACTAAATCATAGAGAAGAGTCGCATTTCTTTCATAGAAATAGATTTTACTTGTTTTATCAATTGTAATGGGAAGTAAAAATTTCTTTTTGTTTTGACGAATATAATTTTTTCCTTTATCATTCATTCCTAAAATGGCGATATAAGTGATTGGTGTTTGGGCATCACTTTTTTTGATTCCTAAAAAAATATGAATGAGCATTCTTCGAAGACGATTATACGTATACCTTTTGCTTTTGAGTCTTTGGAGTAAATCTTCAAAACTGGTGGCAAGTAAAACTTCTTTTCGACATTTATAGTCTAAGCCTTCTGTCACATCTAAGTATTCGTCTAAATGAGGGTCAGTTAAAATTCGATATTTTAAATAAGGAAAAAGTTTTTCCATCGAAACTTGCTCATACATAGGGTATACTTCTTTTGGTAGATAATCTTTTAAATCTTTTTCTTGCCAATGTTCACGAATATAAGAGGCACTTGAAAAACAATCTTTTGGTTTCTCAGCAAAGTAACCAACGGTTCTTTCCATACATTCAAATTCCATTTCTACCTTTTGTTTTAAAATCGCTTTGATATAAGAAATACCAAGTAAGTCATTCGGGTGAATTTTGCTTTCTTCTTCTAAAGAGACACTGAGACGTGCTGGATAAGCTGTTTTGTCTTTCGTTATCTTAAAGTCATGTTCCAGTTGTTTTTTAGCTAACTTTTCCAAATAAGAAATATCATTTGTTTCACTTCCAAAGATAAGTTTTTGGACATTCAACGCATTTAAAAGAGTGATACTTGCTTCTGCAAATGTATCTGCAGATTGAGTTCCAAAGAGTGTAGGAAGTTCAATAACTAAATCGACTCCATAGGAAAGGGCAAGGGTAGTTTTATCTTTTGGACTTAAGACACTCATTTCTCCACGTTCTGTAAAGAGTCCATTTAAACAAATGATAAGAATCGAATCTGGATATTTCTCTTTTATTTTTTGAATTTGATAAATATGTCCATTATGAAAAGGATTATATTCACATATAACACCAATTGTCATAGTCATCACTCCTCGTAATGGAAATATAGCATAAAAAGAGTCTACTTGCAAGAAGGCAAAATAAAAAGTGGTTTTACCTTAAAGATAAAGCCCACATAGTAGCTGCCCAATTCGTGTTGAGCATGGTGTCTTCTACTTTTTGTTTAACCTATAATTATATAGGCCGCCGAAGCTAGGCTGGGGCTACTAACTCCCATCACTTACTAATATTGATTAGATTATAACACAAAAAGTAAAATTGTGTAAAATAAATTAATCAAAAAAACCTTTAAATAAGGACTTTTGCATATTTAATGGTGTTTTGGGCAAACACTTTTATGCTTATTAAACCCTGTAATTATGCATTTTTTAAATTTTTTGCTCTCAAAATTACTTCAATAAGGTTCTTTGTCCTTTGCCATTATAGCAACGACATAAGTTCACAATAAAAATAAATTGTTTTCGCAGACTTGTACTCCGACCATTACTTGTTCCAGCAAGTAGGGAATTTTTTTATAACAAAAAGGTTAGTCATTGACTAACCTTTGTAGAATGCCTAACGGCACTTGTCATAGTATTGTATTTAAACAATACCGTAAAAAGCATTTCTGCTCTTGTAACTATATTCTACAATAATTATTATGTGTTAGTCAAATAAAAATTTCTTGATAGAATTTATGTAATTGAAGTAAAAATAAACATCAAAAAGCCCTTTAAATAAGGGCCTTTGCATACTTAATGGTGTTCTGGGCGAGATTCGAACTCACGACCGATCGCTTAGAAGGCGATTGCTCTATCCAGCTGAGCTACCAGAACATGAACAGTAACTAAATTATAATATAGAACACTTAAAAATGCAAGTGACTTAAAACTATTATGTTACTGTTTTCAAAAATTATTCTTCTTGTTCTTGTGGTAGATGTAAAACATCTTTGTTTTTGTAATATCCGCATTTTTTACATGCACGATGAGGTCTTAAAGCTTCTCCACATTTAGGACAAGTTGTAATCGTACCAACTTCTTTTTTTAGATGAGTACGACGCATTCTTTTTTTCGTTTTACTTGTTCTACGAAATGGAACTGCGAATAATTGGATATTTAATTTCATGAATCTCACTCCTTTTCTTTTAATAGCTCCATCAAAGGAGCAAGTCTTGGATCAATCATTTCTTCTTCCTTCGTTTTGGTTTCTTCTAATTCTTCGGAAACCGTATAACTAATGGGAATTTCCAAGACAATATTTTCCCATAAAATGTCAAGAATATCAAGTGTATTTTGTGAATTTTCTAAAAAACGTCCACAAAATTCACTCTCTGGGGCTATTTTTTCTTCTAAATGAATATCATAAGGGTAGGGAATTTCTTCTAAGCTACGTGCATCTTCTAAGTAAAGAATGCCTTTTCCACTTAAACTTAACATATCCTCTTGATCATTATTTTGAAAAATAGAAAATTCAAGAGTAACTGAGGACATCTCAAGAATTCCCGTTGTTTTAAAATATTCTTTTGGATAGTTTACTATTCCTTTATAATGATATTCATGAATAGGGACTTTTCTTAAATTGATTTCCATCATCATCACCAATTCCATTTTATCAAAAGATAAACGTTCTGTCTATGAAAAGTAAAAAAATATAGTGGTGTCATATGATGTGTATGT
>CANPXO010000024.1 GCA_947586205.1 uncultured Bacilli bacterium | reverse complement strand
CATTTTAATTATAACTAAGTTAACACTTTTATGTCAAGTAAAATGTACAATTATTTTCTTTTTCTTGCAATTTTCTTTATTTTTTGTATTCATTTTGTTCACTCAAATAAGAATCTATTATAGGGCTTAAACTTTCACGCAATATCAAAAGTTTTTGAAGCTGTTCTTTCATCAAACGAATCGATAATTTTTTCTTGTAAATACCAGTAACAGATGTGATATAACCTTTTAAATCTTTCATTTCTTCTTCCATTTTTTGAAGGCGATTTACAAACAAAGACTGAAAAAATAAAGCCGTTTCTTTGGAAGTAATCCAACTTTTGATTTCCTCAATAGACTTTCCTTTAAGTAATCTTTCAACCGCATATTCATAAAAAGTTTGAATATCATCCTTTTGGTCTTGATGATTCTCTAAAGATTCTTGATAATCAGCGAAAAGTTCTGAGAATTCTTTTTTCTTTCCATTTGGTTCATAAATTTTCGTTAAAATTCCTTGAACGTATTCAGGATGATTCATGAGTCTTTCATCTAACATTTCTTCAATTTCATCTTCCTCTGTTTTTTTATGAAAGGGATTATTCGACATTGTAAGTGTTGCCAGTCCTTCTTCATAATTTAATAAAGTAGTCCCGCCAGAAGTTGCCTTTTTAAAATCAAAATTGGGACTAATTTCTTTCAAAGAGGAAATGGCATGATGAAATCCATATTCATTCGCTCGACTTTCTTCTTTATTAATATCATAATACTTTTGATAAAATTTTCTTCCTTTATAATCGCTAAACTTCATCGGGTCTTTCTGCGAAGCAAGATACTCATCATCTAAAATATCCCGAATCGTATGATATCTAGCAAATTGTAATATTTGAGGATCATAACAATCTAGCGAATTACTTTTTTCACAAACAAGACAATGGTATCCTTCATGATAAAGTGTCGTATAAAGTTCAAATAAAATATTATCTTTCTTCTTGCCAATTTGAAATGCTTTTTCATAAAAATTTAACGTATGCTTTTGACTCTCAACATCATTTGATATATTCGCGCATGTAACTCCCACAGGAATGCTACAAACTTTCTTTACAGCATCTTCTTTAGATAAAGATGCTCTAATAGGCCATGCAAGTTTATCTTGAAGATCCATCACAATGGCAAAAGCAAGAGAACTGACATAAGGAATAAAATTAAATTCTTCGATATGTTTTACGGAATAAATTAAAAGTTCTTTCCTTAAAAGATTCAGTAATGTATATTTTTGATCACATAAGTATTGTCTTTTATGTATATAAGGAAGAAGTTCTTCTAACTGATTGCTTGATATATTTTGAAAATCTATTTTAAGCTGTGTCAAAAAATCTTCAGCATTGGGGTAAATATGTCCATAATTATATTCAAACATCTTTTCTGAAAAATTATCTATCACTCCATCTAAATCATTCACTCCAGCTCTTAATTCATGTGTTTTCGTTAATGACAATAAAAATTCAATCGTATTCATATTCTACACTTCCTTATTTTTATTATATCAATTTTTTGGATAAGAAAAAAGCACTTAATCGCTTAAGTACCATAATTTCTCGCCATTTTTATATACACTTTGAATAATTCCACTTCCTAAACATTCTTCCTTATTATAGAAGACACAGAACTGACCAGGTGTCACAGCTTTGACTTGCTCGGGGTAAGTAACTTTCCACTGAACCTCGGAAATTTGTTCTAGATTGACGGGATAATCTTCGCCGCGGTAACGAAACTTGGCTGTACATTTTCCTTCGTACTTTTGATTGATAAAACTTACGTTTTCTAGAAGACAAGAATCGCTGTAAAGATATTCAGCATCCTCACCAAAAGCAACGTATAAGATGTTTTTCGCGACACTTTTTCCACATACATAGTGTTTTTCAGCAAATCCTGATAGGCCTACGTTTTTTCTCTGACCAATCGTGTAATTCATAAGGCCATGATGAGTTTCTACAACTTTATTTGTTTTGACATCAACGATCTCTCCAGGATTTGGTTTTAAATAATTACGAATAAATTCTTGATAATGTCTCTCCCCAATAAAGCAAATACCGGTCGAATCTTTTTTCCTCGCCACATTAATGGAAGCTTCCTCGGCAATTTTACGGACATTCTCTTTGGTAAGATGCCCAATAGGAAATAAAACATTGGTAAGTTGCTCTTTCTTTAATTGAGATAAAAAATATGTTTGATCTTTATTTTTATCGACACCTCTTAAAAGATGATCTCCCTCTAGTCTCGCATAATGACCGGTCGCGATGTAATCAGCTCCAAGTCGTTCTGCTTCCTTTTTAAACACGTCAAATTTAATATATTTGTTACATAAAATATCAGGATTAGGCGTTCGCCCCTTTTTAAGTTCTTCTAGAAAATAAGAAAATACGTTATCCCAATATTCTTTCACAAAATCAACACGATGAAGAGGAATACCCAAAATCTCACAAGTTTTCTTGGCATCATTATAATCGTTTTCTTGAGGACAAATTCCCTCATTTAACGTGGGATTTCCTAGGATATCGTTATTCGCATACGCATCCCAATTACGCATGAATAGTCCTTCTACTTCATACCCTTCTTTTTTTAAAAGATAGGCGCTGACAGCTGAATCTACTCCCCCACTCATCCCAACAATCACTTTCTTTGGCATAAAAACACCCTCTTTGTATGCTTATTATACCTTATTTTATTAGAAATTGAAAGAGTGAGATGAGAGGTGTTCCAAATAAAGAAAGCACGATATCAAAAAGAAAAGTGAAAAAGATCAGTAAAATTCCTGCTTTGGCATGATTTTGTAAACTAGAACAAGAATTCGTTTTATAAATAAAGTCCCCGATCCGCTTACGAGCAATCTCAAAAGAATGAAAGAAAAAGAGAATAAAAAGAACGAGATAAACTCCTTTGGTAATCAGTAAAAAAAGCATTGCAAATAAAAATCCTCCTATATGAAACGTACTTGTAAATAAAGCAAAAACAAATCCAAAAGACATTCCTTCATAAAAGAAAAGTGTAAGTAAGATAGGAAGTCCAATACCAAAATAAGAAGTAAATAAAGAGAGTGCTAGAAAGAAAAAATGAAGTAAAATATATTGATAGCTGATTTCATTAATATTTTCTTGAAAATATAAAGCTTGTGACTCCAAAACGCCCATATTTGATAATCCAATCATGACACCAACCACAACTCCAAATACAAATAAGACACCAAGAAATAATAAAACATATTTCTTCTTTTTAAGATAATGAGTAAATTCTTTCATATGACCCCTTTCTACCACAGTATATTTACAAAAAAGGAAATTTATGATACCATTTTAACTAGAAATGAAGGTGCATGATGAATCCTAAAGTGAGAAAGGCTGTTACTTGGATTACTTTAATCGTGATGGTTTTGGGTATTTTAGCAGGTATTATTGCCTACATTATATAATGGTAACAATAATTACCATTTTTATTTGGCTTATAAAAGCACATACTAGTAATGGGTGAGAAAGATGAAAAAATGGTTTATTATTTTGTATTTGGTAACCTTTGGAATTCCTATACAAGCCCTCGCTTATTCCAATGAAGTCATATTAGGTGGAGAAAATATTGGAATTCATATTAATACGCCAGGCATCTTAGTCATTGGTTTTTATAAGGTGAATGGTTCTTATATCAAAGGCTATCCAGAAATTAAAGTTGGAGATTATATCACCGAAGTAAATGGCGAGAAAGTCTCTAAAATTGAAGATTTAACATCTCTTATCGAAAAACATGTAAATGATGGTCAAATAGTTCTTACATTAAAAAGAGGTGAAGAAACGTATAAAACATCTTTAACTCTTCAAATGCAAGATAACGTTTATAAAACTGGTTTATATGTCAAAGATGGTATCACAGGAATTGGAACCCTTTCTTATATAGACCCAGAAACAAAAGTCTATGGAGCTTTAGGTCATGAAATTGTGGAAGGTACAACAGGAACCATGGTCGAAGTCGCAAGTGGAAGTATTTTTGAAAGCAGTGTCACAGGAATACGAAAAAGCACCAATGGAAATGCAGGAGAAAAAGATGCAAGATTCAACTATGAGAATGTTTATGGAAATATTGTGAATAATACAAATCATGGCTTATTTGGCGAATATACAAAAGATGCAAGTGCTCTTACCATTCCAGTTGGGAATCCACAAGATATTATCTTAGGAAAAGCTTATTTATATACGGTTTTAGAGGGGGAAAAGAAAGAACAATTTGAAATTGAAATTACAAAGATTCAAGAACATAATGATGTCAAAAATTTATCATTTACTATAACTGATGAGAAACTGTTAAATACAACCGGTGGAATAGTTCAGGGAATGAGTGGCTCTCCTATTGTTCAAAATGGTAAAATCATTGGAGCAGTTACACATGTGATCGTTGATAATCCTATTACTGGTTATGGAATATTCATTACAACAATGTTAGAAGAAGGAGACAAAATAAAGGCTGAGTAGTTTTTACTCAGCTTTTTCATTATCTCATTTTTTGTGAAATTACTTTTTGTAATACTTGATTGTTTGCTTGTTGTAAAGCTTCAATATCTTCAACACCCAATTTTTGAGCAAGTTCTGCAATTTTATTTTCAAGATTTAAAGCATTTCTGTAATTATTAGCTACAAAACTTTCAAAATGAGAACTATAAACTTGATTTCTGTCATCTTCTTCCATTTCATAAGGATAAGTGACAAGATTTGGACGAACCACACTGTAAGATTCCATGATTTCTAAAGAATCTGCATCAATCTTAGTAGTCATTTCATCTTCTGCAAAACCATCTACTAATCTAGTTTTCATATAAGCATATTCAAACTCGTCTTCTGGATCCACAGAAATATAAAACATTGTATCTTCATTATTTTGAAATAATTTTCTAGATTTTAATAATTTTCTAGTTTTAGCATTGTATAAGCTTGAACCTTCTTGAGAATTCATACACCATACTTTATAACTAGAATCAGCAGTAATACTCATAGCATTCTTAAATTCTTGAACCATTTCAGCACGTGCTGGTCCTAAAACATAATGATATAAACTAAATGTTTCTTTTTCTCCTTCACATTCTACTAATAGGTCATTTTTTGAAATCGCAACAATTCTATGAATTTCGCTTGGAGTCTCTATTTCATAACCATTAAGAGTATCTTGAATCACTCCTATTTTATGGACTTGTGTGTCCTCTGTACCAGAGACGATAATTTTTTGTACTACTTCCTTCTCTGTTACAACAAATCTTTTCTTTGTATGATTACCAATAATTTCCATGATAAACATATCCCCCTTTCAACAATTCAATATTATACACTAATTTTACGTTTTGTCAAGCAAAAGTTGTAAAAATACGTCAACCCGTGAAGTGAAAAGTTAAATTCCAGTTATAATTAAAAAATGAATCAACTCTCGCTGACTCATTATAGTTATTTATCTTTTTATAGAATCTTTTTGATTATCTTGATCTGTTAAGTCATTCATATACTCATTTTTTATTTTAGTAAGTCTTGATATAATAGACTGTTCCATCGCTTTAAATGTTTTAAAGTCGATTACTTGTTCATCATACAATTCTTGATTTACAATTAATCTAAACTCTAACCATTTATATTCAAAAGGCATCTTCTTTGTACTAAACATAACTTCTATATCATCTGTTTCATACATTACAGAATTCTCCCTTTCCAAGTATAAATTGCCACACATGAGTTCAAAAAAATTATAAATTTTAATATTGACGTCCAAAATAAATCATATATTTGGCAGATTTGCCACAGAAAGGACAAGTCTTTCCTTCTGTTTCTTCTTTAATACAACGACTTTTTAAACCTGTCTCGTCTTTTACTTTATCTTCGCATTCAGTAGAACCACACCATGGAGTTAAGATAAATCCAGGTTTTGTACTTGCAAGTGTCTTAAGCTCTTGATAATCTTCTGTTTCATAGATCATCGAGTCTCTTCTCTCTAATGCTTTGTCATACATACTTGCCTGAATCACTGGAAGTAAATTCTCTATTTCTTTTGCTACATCGTCTAAAGAAACGCTTATTTTCTCTAAAGTATCTCTTCTTACTAAAGTAGCCACATTTTCTTCTAAATCACGCAACCCAATTTCAACACGAATAGGAATTCCTTTTACTTCCGCATCGGCAAATTTAAATCCAGGAGATTTATCCGAATTATCGATATCATAAGTGATACTTTCTGGTAACTTGGATGTAATACTTTTGATACAATCCATGATTTCTTCTGTATTTTTAATTGGCACAAAACGAACTTTAATAGGCGCGATGTTAGGAGGTAGAACAAGGCCATGATTATCACTGTGAGTCATAATAACTCCCCCAATCATTCTTGTCGTACAACCCCAACTGGTTTGATAAGGAGTTTGCAGTTTGTTTTCTTCATCTAAGAATGTAATTCCAAAAGACTTGGCAAAGCCTTGGCCAAAATAATGACTTGTCCCATTTTGAAGGGCAACACCATCATACATCATTGCTTCAATCGTATAAGTTTCTTCGGCACCAGCAAACTTCTCTTTGTCAGTTTTCTTTCCTACTAAAACAGGTAATGCTAAAATATTTCGTTGGAAATCTTCATACACTTTTAACATTCTTAATGTTTCAGCTCTTGCTTCTTCTTCTGTTTTATGCATCGTATGACCTTCTTGCCATAAAATCTCTCGACTTCTTAAGAAAGGTCTTGTTGTTTTTTCCCAACGAACAATCGTGCACCACTGATTATAAAGAATAGGTAAATCACGGTAAGATTTAATAATATTTTTAAAATGATCACAGAATAAGACTTCACTCGTTGGTCTTACACACATTCTTTCTTCTAGTGGAGTATCCCCGCCTTGAGTCACCCAAGCAACTTCAGGAGCGAATCCTTTTACATGTTCTTTTTCAATGTTTAGTAACGACTCTGGGATAAACATAGGCATTTGGACATTTTGATGTCCTAATTTTTTAAATTCTTTATCTAAGTAGTTTTGCATACTCTCCCATATCGCATATCCATAAGGACGGATAATCATGCTTCCCTTTACGTTACTGTATGCGACTAAGTCTGCTTCTCTTACAACATCGGTGTACCAAGCTGCAAAATCAGTATCTCTATCTGTGATTTTCGTCACTAACTTACTCATCCGTTTCCTCACTTGTAAAATCTTTAATCTCGCCGTTTTCTCCTAAAATTTTATTTACTTGTTTGGTTGCATGGTCTAACTTTTCCTGACAAAGCTTAATTAAATTCATCGCATCTGTATATTTTGTAATCGCTTCTTCTAGAGGAATTGACCCACTTTCTAAATCTTTAATAATAATCTCTAAATCTTTTAGAGCACTTTCAAATGTAATTTCTTTCATTTCCATATCTCTCTCACTTCTACTTTCATTTTTCCTTCACTAAGCTCAATATCAAGCTTATCATTTATACTTACCATATCAATATTATGAATGATATGACCATCTTTTTTTACTAGACTGTAGCCTTTTTCTAGTATATTCAAAGGATTCACTAGTTTTAATGTTTGTAATATAAATTGTAAATCATTATTCTTTTTTGTTAATATACGGTCCATGTTTTTTCTTAAGATCACTAATAAGTTTTGGAAATTTTCCGCCTTCTTTTCATATAGAGCACTTGGATTTTGTAAGACATAAGATGATTTTAAATGTTCTATTTTTATTTTTTTATTTTCTAAATACATTTCCATACTTTTTTGCAAAGAATCATTTAAAGTATCTAACTTTTGAATCTTGGTTTCATATAGAACCATTGGATTTTTAAGAACATAAGACTCTTTTAGTTTTTTTAAGGTATGACTTGCATCATCTAACTTCTTTTGAAGTAAACTTGCGACTTCTAACTCTTTATGACTGAATAGAGTTTTCACTTCTTCAATCGTTGGAACTGCCATTTCGGCAGCACCTGTCGGGGTCGGGGCTCGCTGATCAGCCACAAAATCAGAAATGGTGACATCAATTTCATGTCCTACAGCACTTATTATTGGTATATGGGATGCAAATATCGCACGGGCCACCACTTCTTCATTAAATGCCCAGAGGTCTTCAATGGAGCCACCTCCACGGCCAATAATTAAGACATCTAAATCATAATTTTGAGCCATTTCAATTTTTTTAGCTACATCTTGTGCGGCTGATACTCCTTGCACAAGGGCTGGAAACAACAATGTTTCACAAATCGGAAATCTTCTTTTAATCGTACTTAAAATATCTTTAATCGCCGCGCCTGTCGGGGCTGTGACGATTCCGATTTTCATAGGATACTTTGGAATCGGTTTCTTATACTTTGGATCAAAAAGTCCTTCTTGTTGTAATTTCTTCTTTAACTTTTCAAATTCAATATAAAGGTTTCCTAAACCATCTTGTTCCATTTTATCAATATAAATTTGATAATTGCCCCCCGCCGGGTATACACTGATGCGACCAGTGACTAACACGTTCATTCCGTCTTCTGGTACAAAATTAAGGCTTGCCGCGGCACTTCGAAACATAATGGCACTGATACGGGATTCATCATCTTTTAAGGTTAAATATAGGTGTCCGGACGTATGATGTTTAAAATTACTGATTTCTCCCTTTAAATACACTTTTTTTAAATAAGAGTTTTCTTCAAACATCATTTTAATAAATTGATTGATTTCAGAAATGGATAAATAATTCTCGTTCATCATAATACCTCTTTTATATACTTATCTAAAGCTCCATTGATCATTTTAGCTAGTTCGGTATCGGTATATTCTTTGGCTAGTTCAACAGCTTCATTAATGACAACAATCTCTGGAGTATCCATATATTTTAATTCATAAAACGCCATTCTAAGAATCGATGCCCCCGTCTTATCTAATCTTTCCATCGTCCAATTTTTTAAATATTTATTTCCTAACTCAGTTAATTCATCCCATTTTTGAACGGTGCCATTTAATAATTCTTTGACAAAATAATTTTCAATATTACAGTTTTCTTTATAAATTTTTTCTACATCATAAGAAATATGATTTTCCTTACATATATCTATTTGATACAAACAAGTCATTACTCTTTTTCTTGCTTCACTACGACTTAACATAGTATCACCTTCTCGCCAAAATAATTGTATCAAAAAAATGTTTCTTCTACTAGCTTTTTTTAAACATTTTTTTATTCTTTTCGATGTTCTTTATAAAAATCATAATTTCCTAAATAAGAAACAATACTTTTATTTTCAATATTTAAGACTCTTTCAGCTAGAGTATTTATAAAATAACGGTCATGAGAAACAAAAAGTAAAGTTCCTTGATATTCTTTTAAAGCTTCTTCTAGTACTTCTTTCGTATCAATATCGATATGGTTGGTTGGTTCATCTAAAATTAGAATATTGGCTTTCTTTTGGATCAGTTCAAATAGTTTTAATCTTACCTTTTCCCCACCAGATAAACTTTCTACTTTCTTCATGATATTTTCTCCATAAAAGAAAAATTTAGCTAAGGAAGCACGAAGAAGAGTTTCGGTTCCAGAAAATACATGTCTTGCAACTTCTAAAACGGTTTCTTTTTCATTATTAAAATGAATTTCTTGAGGAATATACCCAATGATTACATGACTTCCTAAAATTATATGCTCTTCCTCATTTATTATTGCTTTTATAAGTGTGGATTTTCCTGTTCCATTTTTCCCCATTAAACAAACTTTTTCGCCATATTGCAAATGAAAGTTCACATGACTTAAAAGTTCTCTATCACCAAAAGAAATAGTTAAATCATCAACTGTTAAGACATCTTTCCCACTACGTTCGAGAAACTCAAAATCTAAAGGTAAACTTTTTTTCTTTTCAGGTTTCTTTAAAATTTCCATTTTTTCTAATCTTCGTTCAATACAATGTGCTCTTTTGAAAAATCTTGGATTATCCCCACGATTCCCCCATTCTCTTAATTTTTTAATGGTTTCTTTCATTGCTTCAATTTGTTTTTGTTGATTTTTATACTCCTCAAACTCTGCAAGGTCTCTTCTTTCACTTTCTTTTAAATAATATGTATAGTTTCCACAGTAAATATCTTCTTTGCCATGATCTATCAATACCACCTTGGTGGCTACTTTATCTAAAAAATAACGATCATGAGAACTAATTAAAATCGTTCCTTTATAACTCTTTAAAAAGTTTTCAAACCATTCTAGTGTATCAATATCTAAATGATTGGTTGGTTCATCCAAAAGTAAGATGTCAGGATTTAAAATCATAAGAGATGCTAAATTCACAATGGTTTTTTCTCCTCCTGATAAGGTATTATAGTTTCGATCTAACAATCCTCCAATTTTAAATCCATGGCATATTTTACTCATTTTTTCATCTATCTTGTATCCACCCATTTTTTCATATTGTTCTAGAAGTTTTCCATAACTCATTAAAGACTTTTCATCAATGAGTTTCGTTTCTAATTCACGCATCTTTTTTTCCACTTCAAAAATCTCTTTAAAGTTTCTCATTAAAATATCTTTTACGATACAATCCTTATTTTCTAGAGGTGGTATTTGCGTTAAATAGCCTAAAGAGGCCCCACTTCTAAGAAATATACTACCTGCATCTGGTGTTTCTTCCCCAGCTATTAATTTAAATAGAGTGGTTTTTCCACAACCATTGGGACCAATGAATGCAACTCTTTCTCCTGTCATGATTTCTAACTGTAAATCATCTAATATATTTTTAAAACCATAATTTTTTACTATATGATTTATATTTATTTCAATCATACTCTCACCTACCTATAAATAATGTATCACTAGGCCTCTTTTATTTTTTTTAATTTTCGATGGATAATCCTGTGACTTCAGAAATCAATGTAATTTCACATTTTTTATTGTATGTCTTCTTTCTATTTATTATCATTTAAAACCTTTTCTACTTCATTAATTAGTTCTTCTTTTTTAGGAATATAATAAGTATAAGTAGAGGCAAAAACATTGTTTGAAAGTCCGCCTAAAGCATAATCAATTGCAATATCCTTTTTACTTTTGCAAAGAATTATTCCTATTGGTTTATTATCGTCTTTATCATTTATTTCTTCATTATAGTAATTTAAATACATATTCATTTGACCTGCATATTCAGCTTTCATTTGTCCTATTTTTAAATCAATTAAAACATAACATTTTAATATTTTATTATAAAAAACCATATCAACATAATAATGAGTATTTCCTAAAGTAACTCTTTGTTGAGTCCCAACAAACATAAACCCTTTACCTAGCTCAAGTAAAAATTCTTCAATATGTTTTACTAACTTTTGTTCTAAATCTTTTTCTAAAATTGGTTTATTTTCTTTAACTCCTAAAAATTCAAACACATAAGGTTCTTTTAAAACATCTTCAGGCGTATTAAGTGTTTGTCCAACTTTTGCTAATTCATAAACTTTTTCCTTATTGTTTTTTCCTTCAGAAAGTAGTAATCTCTCATATAAAGACGTTTCTAATTGTCTTTTTAATTCTCTTACACTCCAGTTAGAATTTAAACATTCTTTTTCATAAAAGTTTCGTTCATCAACATTCTCAATACTTAATAATTCACAATAATGAGACCAACTCAATTTTCCAGACACTGTCTGGAATTTTGGATAAGTTATATAAAGTTTGCGCATGTTAAATAAATTACTGGCAGAAAACCCTGAACCCAAAATTTTTCTTAATTCCTTAGAAAGTTCTTTCATAATTTGTTTTCCATATTCTGCTTTAATGCTGCCATTCTGTTCATTTTCAACAATAATTCTTCCAACATTCCAATATGCATATAACATAGTGTTATTCACTTCATAAGCTACTTTTTTTCTATTACTTAAAATGACATCTTTAATTTCTTGAATCATTTCAGCCTTATTTTTTTCTAACATTTTAATTCTCCTTCCATGATTGATTAGTCTTGCCAATTCAAATATAGTTCATCTAATAAATATTGTACCAAATTTCTGATGAAAAGTCTTTAGTTTCCAATAAATTTAGTATTTAAAGCATTAAATATAATAATGCTATCTTTTATGTTAATTTAGTTTTTTATATCTTCGATGATAAAATATCCATCTCGATAAAAGGACTCATTTAGGATTTTTCCAAAAGTCAAAAAAAGTTAACCATCCATCGTTAACTTTTGCAATAAAACGTTTTGTTAAGACTCCTTATCTTTTCGCTAATTTTTTTGTTAAACATTCTTCCTTTGTCCATTCCTCATAACATGGAAATAAACTTAAATAAGGAGAAATGGATTCTAAAAATTCCAAGTCATTTTTTAAAATGGCTTCATTAATTAAAGCAAACATAGTCTGATTTCTTTTATAATAATTTAAAATATCTTTTTTGTTTTGTCTATATTCATACAGAATGTGATAAACAAATTCATTTTCTTCTTTGATAAGAACTGAATAAACCAGAATACTTTGTTTATCAATATATTTTAAATCTTTTAATTTCATCCATGTTCCATTTATATTTACAGTTTCATTCATGACTTTATAAAATGCAACAGGTGTACAGATATCTAGTAACTTTAAATAAGCTAGAATTGAACCATTTTTAAATTCTTCTATCATTTCCTTTACTTCTAAACTTTCTTCTACTTTTTGAAAATCTAATTTTTCTTTAGACTCCCCAATATAAAATATAGAATTCATAAATTTACACCCCTTTCAATATATGTATTTTGTTTATTTTTTATTCGCTTCACTGTGAAGTTCATATAAAGCATTCATGGCATCCATTGGAGTCATATGAAGAGGATCTAATTTTTTTAGTTTCTCTCTTAATTCATCCGTTTTTTCTTCTTCAAAATCCATAGCAAACTGAATTTGCATTTCTTTTGGCTCTTTTTTCTCTTTACTTTCATAAGTTTTAAGTAAACTTTCAGCATTCTTGATAATCTCTTCAGGTAATCCTGCGAGTCTTGCGACATGAATACCATAACTTTTATCAACAGCTCCATTTTTTACTTTATGTAAGAAAATAATATTTCCATCTTCTTCTTTCGCGCTGACATGTACATTTTTAATAGAAGGGATTTCTCTTTCCATACTAGTAAGTTCATGATAATGAGTCGAAAATAAAGTTTTACATTGAATATGTTTGGATACATACTCTAAAATAGAACCAGCTAAACTCATCCCATCATAAGTAGCGGTTCCGCGACCTAATTCATCAAATAAGATTAATGAGTCTTCAGTCGCATTACAAATTGCATTTTTGGCTTCTTTCATTTCCACCATAAAAGTAGATTCACCACTGACTAAATCATCACTGGCACCAATTCTTGTAAATATTTTATCAATGATTGGTAAATTTGCCTTCTCAGCTGGAACAAAAGACCCCATCTGAGCTAAAATCACAATGATAGCAAGTTGTCTCATAAATGTAGATTTACCACTCATATTTGGTCCCGTAATTAAAAGAGTATGAATGGATGGGTCCATAAAGATATCATTTGCTACATACTCATAATTACTTACTTTTTCAATCACAGGATGTCTTCCGTTTTTAATTTCAAGTTTATGTTCGGTATTTAAAGTCGGTCTTACAAAATGACATTCTTCCGCGACTACAGATAAAGCAGTAATCGCATCTAACTCAGCAATCTCGTTTGCCGTGTCTTTTAAAGATAATAATTCTTTTTTAATCGTTTCTTTCACTTCACAGAACAAATTATATTCCATATCAATAATTTTTTCTTCCGCATTTAATATTAATGCTTCTTTCTCTTTTAATTCAGGACTAATATATCTTTCAGCACCTGTGAGAGTCTGCCTTCTCTCCCAATGAAGTTCTTCAGGAACATTCGCGATTTGTCCTTTCGTGATCTCAATATAATATCCAAAAACTTTATTAAATCCGACTTTTAAGTTTTTAATACCTGTTTGTTCTTTGAGTTTAGATTCAAAGTTCGCGATAAAATCTTTCCCACCACTTCGAATACTTTTTAATTCATCTAATTCTTTATTATATCCTTCTTTAATTAAATATCCTTCTTTTAATGTCACAGGAGGGTCTTCATAGATAGCACTCTCTAGTAACTTATATATTTCTTCATGAGTATTTAAGGAAGTAGAAAAACCTAAGTCACTTACAATCTCTTTAATCGTTGGTAATTCTTTTAAACTAAGTTTTAATTGTAATAAGTCTCTAGCGTTTAAAGAGCCACATGAAATTTTCCCACATAATCTTTCCATATCATAGATTTGATAGAGAGAATTTCTTAAATTTTCTCTTAAAATAAATTCATTATTTAAGACTTCTATTTTATGATATCTTTCTTCGATTAAATCAATCTTTTTTAAGGGATTCATAAGCCAATTCTTTAGTTTTCTAGAACCCATACTTGTTTTTGTTTTATCAATAAGCCAGATAAGAGAATACGTTCTTTCTTTAAGTCTTAAAGTTTCAACAAGTTCTAGATTTCTTACCGTATGAACATCCATCTCTAAATAGTCATCAGGCACAATCACTTCGACATTTTTAAAATGACTTAAATCTTTTAATTCTTTTACAACTAAATAATAAAATAAATGTTTCACTGCATGTATATAATGTTCTTCTTCTAAAGATTCATAGACATTAGAATACTTATCTTCTAGTTCTCCTTCACTTATGGAAACTTCAATTCCATAAGTGCCTTTTAAAGTCGCGATGAGTTCTAAATCTTCATTATTTGGTAAAACAATTTCTAAGATTCCAAGATTTAATAATGTACTAATTAATTTGTCTTTTTGATGAGGAAGTATTGAAACATAAATAGAACCTGTGGAAATATCCGCATAACAAATGGTATAGATATAAGAGAAATCTAAGACACTTGCAATATAATGGTTATCATGTTCATTTAAAAGTTCTAAATCTACGACTGTTCCTTTACTTATTACTTGAGTTACTCCACGACTTACCATGCCTTTTGCGAATCTCGGGTCTTCTAACTGGTCACAAATCGCGACTTTGTATCCTTTACTTACTAATTTCTCAATATATGGTTTTACAGAATGAAAAGGAACTCCACACATGGGAATACGTTCTTCAAGACCAGCATTTTTTCCTGTTAAAGTAAGTTCTAGTTCTCTTGATGCTGTTTCACCATCTTCAAAAAATAATTCATAGAAGTCTCCTACACGATAAAATAATAATTCATTCTCATATTCTTTTTTTATATCTAAATATTGTTTCATCATAGGACTAATTTTTGATAAATCCACTTCACTACGTTTCATACTACCTCACCTAGCCATTAAAATTATAGCAAAGTTTTATAAAAAAGAAAAGAAACCTTTGTGAAGTTTCTATTCTGGTAAAGCTAATTCGTAAGGATAATCCACAGAACCATCTGCTACATCAGAGTTGGTGACTATAACATTAGGGTTAAGATAAAGGGCAGGCCACACACCGCGGGAGGCGTAAGCGTAGACGCTGCCGCCGACATACCCGCCCGAAAACACAAAGAACACACGGTAGGAGTACGACGAATACGGCGATAACGTCCACATATACCCACTTGCTGGTTTTAACCAATCATTATTCCCACAATCTATATAATCACTTTTCCAATTATATATTTCTTTAGCTAGACATGCTGCTCTTCCTTTTGAACCACCACTTGTTGCATATCCATAATCACTTGGATATGGAAGGGCGATACTTCGGAATAAACTAGAGTCAAATTGTTTTGTACTTGTAGTTTCTGAAGATGCCCTTCCTGTGTTACTGACTTTCCATTCTGTTTCTCTTACAAAAGGTAAACCACTAGCATAAACAGAGGTTCCTCTTTCTCTTTCATAAAACTGACTTACTGTTACATCATCATAACTACTACTTCCTCCTAAATTCCATATAATATCTTTATCTATCATATCTCTTGCTGATTCTTTTAATCCTTTGACTCCACTATTACTTTGAGTAAAATTACATGTACTTTTGGAAGAACTTGAACCACTACTTCCTGTCCAACAATCTCCATTTTGACTGTTATAATAAATTCCATTTAGCATTTCCATTAATTGACTATCTGTCCAATCGTTACTTCCATAACTACTTATTGAACTTCCTGCTCCACTTGATTTATGATCCCAACTATAATTTCCTTCTAAAGGTTCATTTCTTATAATTTTTATTCTTTGTTGAACTCCACTTGTTGTTTTCACATTGACAAGTCCTATGATTCGCCATTTCTCACATGTTTCTCCTGAATTTGCATCTGGTCCACAGTTAAACCATACATAGTTATTTGGGTTTGGCCCAGCATAACGCCATTCAGTTTGTCTCCATCCATTTAAGTCATCAGTTAAAATTCCACCTTCTGCTTCACTAGCGGAAGTTAAATCATCATGTGTTACTTTATATAATCCGTCTTCACTTTCGACTGTTTCTGTATTTTTTACTACATCTATAAGTGTTGGTAGCGTGACAGGGATTTCCGTTTCTTCAGCATAACTAGAACTAATTGTCACAATACCACTCCATCTTGTTTTTTGAATATTTGTTCCATCTTTGTTCCGAGTATCTGTTGTTACACTTTCATCTAACCATAATCTTAAATCAAAGTCTTTTGTTTCATTTACATTTAAATAACCAGTTTCTATGATATAGGCTTTGTTTGTATTATCGCCTAATAATACATCGCTATTGGCATAATTTTCAGTTTTTAATAATTTTGGTGTATTTTGATTTAACATTACTTTTAAGAATTCATCATCTAATTTTGATTCCTCTTTTATTTCAATTCTTACTTGATAGGATGCATAATTCGCACATTCATTTGATATTGAAAATTTATAAGGATCTAATTCTTGTCCTTCACTATCTGTAAGAGGAAAAGCATTTAATAATTGTATATTACTTCCTGTTATTTCATTAAACTGTACATTAAAACAATCTAATTGGACTAAATTCTTTTTCTTTTGGACTCCTGTAAATGTCCATAAGGCATAACTTACACCAATTATAGAAAGAATAGCAATTATAATACCTATGGCAATTAATATTTTTTTCTTGTTATTATACATATTCTTTACACTCCTATTCCGTTAATTCTAATTCATAAGGATTTTCATAACTGCCATCGTTATCATTATTGACAATTTTTGCTTTCGATGACAGATACACGACAGGGCGAACGGCATTGAAGTTGGTGGCGAGGTTGGCGTACAAAGCTCCATACGCATTCACATCGAACACAAAGCTGGAGCCAGACGAATTCGGCGATATTGTCCATTCATTTGACTCTAATGCTAACCAATTATTTGTTTTACATGAGCTATAATCATCTAAATTTGTACCATCTATACAACTTCGGCTTTCCCCTCCTACTGCATATCCATAATCACTTGGATACATGAGTCCTATACTATGATATTCTGTTCCTTCTACTGTATTGTCTTTGCTCCATTCATTTGGGTATTCATTATTATTTCCTGTCTTTGTTCCTCTTTCATACCCATACATTGCTACTGTTTTTACAACAATTGTATTCCATCCTCCTATGTTCCAGATGATATCTTCTGCTATCATGCCTTTTGATGCTGTATCAGTTAAAGTATTTCGATAATAATTTTCATTTAATTCTGTCATTAAACTTGCTTTCGTCCAATCATTCTTATTATCCCATTTCATTGTGTCTTTTAATGGTTCATCTCTTATTATTTTTAATCTTTGTTCTGTTTTGTTACTCGAAGTTTTTACATTTACTAATCCAATAATTCTCCATTTCTCACAATGCTTTCCATCTGTACTATCTTCAGATGTACATCCTTCATCACTATTAAACCATACATAGTTATTTACATTTGTTCCTGCATATCGATATTCTTCTGTTTTCCAACCTTCTTCTAATGTACTATCATTATGTTCTACCTCATATAAGCCATCTCCACATGAAGTAACAGGAATATCTTTTCCATAAATATTGACTGTTTCTTGTTGTATTTCTTTAGTAACTTCACTTGTTATTCCATTACTATCTGTCACTTTCATACCTACAGTATGTTTTTGTGGATCATCTACTGTGAATTCTTTTGTATTGTTTCCACTATTGTTTTCCCATTCTTTTGCATCATCTAACCTAAATTCATATTTGGTAATACTTTTGTTTCCACTTGCTTCTCCTCTTCCTGTTGCTGTTATAGTATTTCCACATAATGCTAATTCTAAATCTACGGTTGGTGGAACTTTTTCTTCTTCTAAATAACTTGCTGTTAATGTTACCTGACTTAAAAATTGTTGTCCTGCTATGCTTGCATCTGCATCTTCATCTATCCACATTCTAAGTTCAAAATCTTTGCTTTCTCCTTTATTTAAATAACCTTTAGTTAATGAGTATGCTGTTGTTGCATTTTCTAAAGTTGTAGTTACTACTTGTTTACTTCCTAGTATAAAAGATTCTTGATCTAAAGAAACATGTACAGCATTATAATCTGATAAATTCGATTCTTCATCTATTTCTAAATGAATTTCATAAGATGCATAATCCTGACAATTATTTGTTATTGTAAATTTATATGGATCTAATTGTAATCCTTCTTCTTCTGTGATTGGGTGGGCTTTTTGTAAAGTAATTCCATTATTGTTTTCATCTTCTTTAAAAGATAATTGAAAACAAGAGGTCGCTAGAAGATTGGGATCTTTTTGTTCAAAAAAAGCACTCCAAATCGCATATGTGAAACTTATCACACTTAAAACTAACACCAAAATTCCTATAAATATTATATTTCTTTTTCTTTTATCCATTGTTTTTCTACTCCTATCTATATTGATTTTACAACACATCTGTTCATTCGTCAACACAATCTTCGACAAGAATAGTATAAACAATATAGGTGATTTTATGTATTACACAGAAAGAATGAAATGGGTAAGAGACTGCAAAAACATAACCCAAAAAGAAGTCGCAGATCATCTGAAAATCAAACAGCAGCAATATGCTCGTTATGAGAAAGGAGTGAATGTTATGCCTATTATATATTTAGCTCAGATATGTAAATACTTTAATGTTTCAGCTGATTATATTCTAGGCCTTATTGATGAAATGAAACCTTTAGATGAAAAGGTAAAAATCTAAAGGATTTCATCTGTAATGAAATAACTCTCTGGATAAAGATTGAGAAGTGGTTTTAACTTAGAAATACCATAAAGAAAAGTCTCAATCTTTTTTTCGTGAAAATATTTTATTAAATTCGGTGTTGCAACACTTCCAAGTAAACAAATAAAGTCATAAGACTTATACTCTTCTTCACTATTGAATACATAATTTAATACTCCTAAATGATAAAAATGATTCGAAATATCTAATTTTTTAATCACAGAATTAAAAAAACTCATAATATAAATATTTTGATTAGAGTATTTGGTTATTAATTTTATAAAGGCATTTATATCAAGATTATGTTCTTTAATTTCTAATAAAAATATTTTATTACTTTTTAATTTTAAAACACTTTCTAAAGTCACAATAGAATTCTTATTATTTAATGTTTTATAATTTGTTAAAGAAATAATGTTATCTTTGATCATTGGATTATGAGATATCACAAATACTTTATCTTTTGTAGTTCTTATATCACATTCAAATCCAATATAATTTGGATTATCAATAGCTTTTTGAAAAGCTTCGATTGTATTTTCTTTTGCATTTTCTTTTAAGCCACGATGGGCAATAAACTTATTCATAACATAATTTATGAATCAAATTTTCTATTTATGACGTTTAAATCCTAAAACAAATACTTTAAATAAAAATAAAATAAAGATAGTACATGGAATTCCTACATAATATTCTAAATAAGGAATGCTTTTTTGTTCTTCTTGTGTCTTTTTTGGTTCATAAAATACAGGTGTTGCTATTTCTTTATTGATATAAAATGTATAAGTTTCTGTAGACCCATCCGAATTCGTGACTTTAAGTGTCGTTACATCACTTCCAGCCATCACCGTTTTGGCATTTTCCACATGAGCATCTTTATCTTTCAATTCATATTTTAATTCTAATTCTTCTTCTCCTTCCTTTAATGTAACAGAGTATATATTATTATCCGATTCAAACTTTCTTGATAAATTGCCATTTAAAACTTCTAAATTTAAAATAGATTCAGCAGATACACAAATAGGAATCAAACATAAAAAAAATAGAAATAGTTTTTTCAAAAGACCTCACCTATTTCTATTTTGAAACGTTATTCTTAAAATATGCTATTTTTTAAATATCTTTTCTGCTTTTTGATTCTGATATTGCCATAAAATTTCTAATTCGTTTCTTCTTTCCTCATTTGCATATTGTTTTAATTCTTCTTTAGTAAGCCCTACCTCTTCTGGATATAAAGCATATTTTAAAATATAATCCATAAGCATCATATAATCATCATACGTATATTCATTTGGTTGTTTCTTTAAAACTTTTTTATATCCTTCATCAGACAAGCGACTGGCATATGCTTTATAGGCAACGGGATTTCGATCTCTTAACATAAATAAGGTATTTTGAAATGTTATAGCATTTTTTCTTTCTTGAGTCGTATCTGGGTGAAAATTGGGAATATAATAATCCAGTAGATAATCCAAAGCATTTTGTTCCATTTTAGAATTATGATTACATAAAACATTTTTAAGAGCATAAAGTTTATTTTCGGGAAAATTATTTAAAATGGCAATATCTTTTAAAGATAAACGAAATGTTAGAATCATTTGAATCCATGTTTTTTTATTATTTTCTATTTTTTCTAATATATCTTTTTCAGCCCTAGTGATATGATCAAAGAGACGACCTTCTTTGTCTATCATTTCTTTCCCATATTGTCTACTCTGTTCTTTAATCTCTTTCATTCTCTCTTCACCAAGCATAGGAAGAGTTATTTCTCGATATAAACTTCCATTTAAGATTCCTCTTACAGTGGGAGCATCCATATGATATTTAGTCGCTAAGGCTTGAGCACTTTGTGTTCCATTATAATCCATATATTCTTGGACTAAATCAATGACTGCTTGATATTTTTGAAAACGATTGACAAGCGCGGATGATTCTAAACTTTTAAAGTCTATTCCATTTTCTTTTAATTTTTTTAAACGATAATAAACATCTTGAAATTTATTCTTTACGGTATTATTTTGTTTTTGGAGTAATCTTTGGTATAATTCTCTATCTTGATAATTAGAATGTTTTCCATA
>CANPXO010000023.1 GCA_947586205.1 uncultured Bacilli bacterium | reverse complement strand
AATAAATCGTACGAGCTGCTCTTTTATAATCTGCTAATTTATTAAATGCCTTTTTATCTCTATCTAAATTTCTTATCTTGTAATAATATTCTTCTGAATGTTCAGTTTCATGATGATTTAATTCTCTACACATTGCTTCAAATTTCTTTTCATCTTTAATGCACTCATATACATTCATAAGTTCTTTATTAGAATCGTTGATAACTGCTTTTTTAGGTGATAGTTCAAATAATAATGCTCCCCCACCAACAAATGGTTCATAATAAGTATTAAATTTATCTGGAACATATTGCTTTAACTTATCGATTATTTGTCTTTTTCCACCAGCCCATTTGACAAATGGCTTTCCCTTAATCATAGTTTACTACCTCACAACCTATAATTTGCCAATTTTACTTGAAATTTCAGTTCTTCGTTTTTGTTTGTCTTGAAATTCCAACTTGTCAATTAAAATTTCTTCTATTGCAGTTTTTAATATAGGAAATATTTCTTGGCACTCATTTTCAGTTAAATTATGTACTCCATCACTTATTTTTGTATAAATGACATTAAATCCTTGTTCAAACAATATATCAGGTAAATATATTTTTAATTGTTTTAATTTATCTTCCATTCGTAATTTCTTGAAATCTACCAGTTTAATATCTATATTTTCTTTTTGTTCTTCATATGTATCTAGCAATATTTTTTCAAAGATTCTTCTTAAGTATATCATTGCACCTATACAAGTATTAAAACTATATAAAGAGCAAGCATTTTTATAATAACCAGCATATTCATCACCAAGCATTTTTATAAATTCCTTATTATTTATTTCTTCATTAAGTTCATATATAGATGGATATTGTCCAATTTTCATAATTGTTGAATTATCAATTTTTTTAAAAATTACCAACAAGTTATGCTTACAATCTGCTTGAGCCCTTACAGAAAAGTAATCTGTTTTAAATAAAAAATCTTTTACCTTTTCACATTGTTGATTTCCATATTGATCCAAAAATACTTTTACAAAAGAAGAATTTTGAAAACAAAATATTCTTCTTTTTTTGCAAATTGAGCAAAATAATTCTAACCTAAAATCATTGTATGGAAATACATCACAAATGTTATTGTCAACATTCATTCTAATTTTTTTATACAGTGGATATAACATTAAATTTTCATCAAAAAAATCATTTTTTAAACCCAAGTTGTCTCCACTTTTTGTTTTAAACATTATATCATCATAACTTATAGATTCTTTTATAGCCATTTTTACCTCCTATATTGGTAATATACCAATTTTTGTTAATAGTAACATTATCACATACATTACACCTAAATTAATTAAATATACAAAGAAATACGCTATTATGCCAAATGCTGAATTATCACCTTTCTCATAAAATTTTCCTATTTCAAAATACGTAATTATTCTTAATATTGTATAAAGAGATATAACTTCCAACAAAATGTAATTCCATAATTCGTTTTTTAGTATTGGAATATTATCTATCGTTAAGTAACAAAAATACATTCTTAATAATAAACTTAATTCACTTAATATTTGATACACAACATCCAACCTCCCCGATTACACTCTTAATAACAAAGAATATTATACCATACGAAAAGACATTTTTCTTCAAAATGCCTTAATTTTCAACAATATTTTTAAATTATTACTCATTATTCCCCATAAAAATTCTATCCCCACTCTTCACTATGTATACATTTGAATCAGAAGATCCACTTGTATAAGGAACTCCAACGTAGCTTGCAATCGCACGTACTACAGCTTCAGCTAAAGATTCATAATCATTTTTAAGTAAGTCAGGGTCATCCCCTTTACTATCTGCAAAACCATATTCTATAATGAGAGATTCATTATTGGGAGTATCTCTTAAAATATAGTAATAATCTTTAGATGGATCAGATGGAAGTCTTCTTTGATAGTACTTACGAACATTTTGCCCAGACCTTAATATTTCAGAGGCTATCATACTAGCAAGTTTATCAGAATTACGTAAAGAATAGATAACTTCAGCACCATCCCCACCTCCTGCATTTATGTGATTAGAAAGTAGTATAACATCAGGAGAATTACCATAAAAACTTTGAGCGCGTTTTGGTCTATCACTAGGTCCCAAAGTTTCATCAGTTGTTCTTGTCATTTCATTAGGAATACCTAACTCATCAAATCTTTTATGTAAATAATTGCTTATTTTCAAAGTCAAATCTTTTTCTACAATACCGTTCGCACTAGTGCCTGGATCGCTCCCGCCGTGTCGGCGAATCGGATTGTCCCAAAATATTCATTTTGTTTCCAATTTTTGTAATTCTTCTTTTTCTATTTGAGCAATTGATTTATCAGGAGTAGGTAAATCTTCTGGCATTGTTCCACCTAATTTTTTAATAGTATCTCTGACAGCCTTTCCAACTTCATGATGAGCATGATTGGCATCTTGTTCATTACTTATATTATCGTTTTTTAATTTTGCCTCAGTTTGAACAATACGAAATAAATTATCTGCCAACTCTTCGCTTCCCATATAATCTAAAATTTCTTCATTTTCAGATAATCCTTTTCGTTCTGCTATTCGTTTCGCATTTTCTCCTCCATATAAGCCTTGGTATCCATAATTAGTAAATTTTCCATAATTAACGACTCCTGAATCCTTAGCAGCCTTATATAAAGTTTTGTTTTTTTCAATAGTTTGTGTACGAGTTACCAATCTTTTTTTATTTTCATCCAAAGTATTAAAATATTCCTCTGTAATTTCTTGTTTTCTAGTTTGAACTGCAAAATACGTTTGTCCTAAAGCAACTGCTTTTTTTCTAGAATCTGCATTTTGTACAATTAAATAACAAGCATATCTCGATAACTCATAATCGTCTTGCTTTCTCTGAGCATTTGAGCCAATACTAACCATTTTGCTGACATCGGCAAAATGGTTTTCAATTTGATTTTCGCTTAATTTACAAGCCAATTTTGCTTTTTCAATAACAGTAACAAAATTTCCCCATCTAGAATATCCAAGAGCTTGCATAAGTTCTCTAGCATACCAATACTCATTGCCATGTTCATTCATATGCTTAATACTTTCAAAAATAGTTTCATTATATTTTGAAATTTGATTCATTTTCCAAACCTCCCAATCTACATTCATTATACACTCATTTTTAATTCAGAAAAAGTCTTTTTTAATTAGAATTAAAATTCAAAATTCCATTCTATTTCAATATTTCTTGATTTAGAATTCTTATCAAATTCTCCTATATAAACTTTATCAATAAATTCATCTAAAATAATTTTATTAAGTGTTTCAATATGTGTATATTTCTTTAATATTTCTTCAGCATTTTTCTTTGGAACTTTACCAGATTGCAATTCATCAATTTGAGCATCAATCACTTCAATTCTTTTTAACATATTCTCAATTTCAGTAAAATAATCCTTTGACATCATCTGAAACATTTCTTCTGAAATAACACCTTTTACTTTTTCCTCAAAAAGATTTCGATAATAATTTTTATTATTACTAATTTTTTTATTTAATTCTTCTTTTTCTTTCTCTAGTGCATTTATTGAATTTTTATTTGTATCTTGTTCAACCGTCTGCTCATAAAGATTTTTCAAATTATTCTGATCATAATAATTACTTAATAAATCATTGATAGCATTTAATAATATTTCTTCAAGTTTATCCTTTCTAATTGCTTTATTATTAAGACAAATATGATATTTTTTATTTCCTTTGCACTGCATATATTCTCTTTTTCCTGTTGGTTCACCTTTCACCTGATAAACATTTCTTATAAATGCTTTCCCACAACAAGAACAATAAACTTTTCTTGTAAAATAATTGATTTGTCCATTTTTAGTAACTCTATAATGAGTTCCTAAAATATTTTGTACTTTATCCCAAGTTTCCATATCAATAATAGGTTCATGGGTATTTTCTACTCTACACCAATCCTTTTCTGGTACACTCTTGTGTTTATGGTTTTTATAACTTACATAAGTTGATTTTCCTTGTACCAAATGACCTATATATACTTCATTTTTTAATATCTGAGCCACCGTATCAGGATTCCACCTTACCTTATCATAATCACAATGACAACATACAAATTTACTTCCTTTTTGTCTTTTATAAGCTGCTCTTGTTGGAATATGATTATTATTTAAGTATTCACATATTTTATGATACCCATATCCATCTGCATACATTTGAAATATCTTCTTAACAATTTCACTTGCTACTGGGTCAACTACTAAATGATGATAATCCTCTGCACTTCTCTCATACCCATAAGGAGCAAAACTTCCCATAAATAATCCATCTTCTCTTTTGTTTTTTAAAGATTTTCTAATGTTTTGAGATAAATCATCGAGATACCATTCGTTAATAAGTCCATTAATTTGTCTTGATTTTTTATTAGCCTCAATGCTTGTATCAGCATTATCAACTATACTTACAAATCGAACTCCCCATTCGATAAACTTATTATGTAAGTAATACTCTATGACACCCATATCTCTAGAAAATCTTGATTGACTTTTACAAAGAACTAAATTAATTTTTCCACTTTCACAATCTCTAATCAATCTTTCAAAATCTGGTCGATATGTTCCAGCCCCAGAAAAGTCATCATCAGAATAAATATCTACAACATCCCAATTATTTTGACTTGCATATTTTAAGCACATACTTCTTTGATTTACAATACTATCACTATCATCAGCTTTATTTATTTTATCTCTATCCTCATCAGATAGTCTGCAATATACACCTACCTTTACTATCATAGCCATTCCTCCCATACTATAGAATGACTATAAGTGCTTGCTAGCGATACAACTCTATTATAAAGCATATTTAAGAATTATTTAACCCTAATTTTTCGTTCTCAAGTTTTATTATAATATTTAGCAATTTTTTATTAAATAACATTTTTAATTCCTCATTAGATATATCATTATTTTTAAATTTATATTTTATATTATAAACTACCTTCACACTATCTCCCCCTTTTTTCATTTTTTATAAACAAATTCCTCTTATCATATAAACAACACTCCTTTTCTAACTTACTTTTTTGTCTTTATAATTTTTTTTATTTCTATTTTTCTCTTTCATAAAATTGCAATTGTTCTAAACTAAATACTCATATATTTTGCTAAATATTTTCTATCGCATAACAATTTTTAAGGCAAGTATAGATAAGACATAAATATCGCTTTATATTCACGACAAGTTCTTATCACTAAATAATATTCTAGGAGTCATGATAAATTTACAAGTCACTTTCAAAAGAAAAAATGCTTGAAAAAGCAATTTAATAAGAATCGTAAAAATGTTTTCCTTCCTCTTTAAAAGTATTTGCTTTTGATAGTAATTCCTTTGGAATATTTAATCCCTCATAGGAATTATTGTTATCAAAATAATAGGTAGCAAATGTTTCATACAGGATTTGTTCATCAGTAGAATTATCTTCTAACATCTCATTTATGGCAACTTCTATTGGTGTAACTTTGATACCGTGATAATCAATGTAAGGATGTTCTTCTAAACTTTTTACTAAGATACAATCTAAATATGGCAAATGAAGTTTTTGAGTAGAATAGATATGAATACAATGACGAAAACCACCATTGGAATAACCAAGTAAATCAGATGCACTAGTTAAACATACAACACAATCTATATCTTTTAATAAAATACTAAATACGTCATAAAAGGTATATAAATCTACATTGGAATTGATTTCTCTAGCATACTCATATATATCTTTATTCATAGAATTCGCCTCTTTTATAAGAGTATTATACTATAATTCTTTCGCTTTTTCTGTGTCATAGTAAAAAACTTTTTTATTTTCTTTATCATATTCAAAAAACATCTCATCATTATTTTTATCTTTTAAATATATAGTGTTTCGATTTACGATATATAAATTTACTTCTTCTAAACAAAACTCTTTCGATAAATATTGTAAGATGTGATATTGTTCTATTGTTTCTACTTGTTTATTTTCTATTTTTCTCATTCTCAAATTCCCCCTTCTAATATCAAAAAAAGGACAAAACTGTCCTAATACTTATTTTACTTTAAACAACTAAAAAAGGAGTATAACTCCTAATTGAAATTTTTATTTAATACTACTTTTTAATAAATTAATGACTGGTCTAACATTCATTGTACTTCCCACACCAAGTATTTCCAAAGAAGATAATTTGTTATCCAATCCAAAAGCATAAACATTAGCTTTTATCGCATTCGTTGTTGTTTCGTTTGCTGGAGACATAGTCCAACTCATTGAATTTGAAAGCAACCACGATGGTGCTTTATCACAAGTATCGGAATCACAGCCTAGCTCTCTAAGTTCTTCGATTGTAATAAGTCTAATAAAATAATTATTTACTTCTTTTAAGTTTTCTTGCCCTAATTGTTTAATATAAGTTTCTTCAAAGTATTTTTTTGCTACGGAATCTTTATAATCATTAGACATTTTCATGCTACAATTTATTCCATTATCATCTTCTGGTGGACATTCATAATAGGGTTTCCCATTTAATTCATCCAGAGTAGTCAATTTTAAAGCTACGACATAATCATCATATTCTTTTATTACATTCCATTTTTCATTATTAAACGTTATTTCATCTCCAACATTATATTCTTTATTAGTATTCTGATTTGAATTAACGTCATCGTTCTCATTCACATTATTATCTAAAATATTGTTAGAACCACTTATTTTGTCATAAATAATATAACCTCCGAGTCCAACTACTAGCAAACATAAAATAACAATAGCAATGATTAGTCCCATATTTTGTTTTTTCAATTTTCTTACTCCTTCCTATAATTAAATTATAGCAGATATTTTTTCAAAAAATATTGACTTTATTTTACTTTTGTAAAATTTTGCACTTATTTACAAAAAAAGGACAAAACTGTCCTAAGGTATAAATGATAACCTATATTTATTTTTTTAATTTGTTCTTTGAATAGGTTATCATTTATATTCTCATTGTACTAACATAAGTCTTACACTTACTGTACTTTTTCTTAATTAATGCTTTCACCTTTAATTAAGTTTAACGGTATACATTCCATTCTGATATTCTTTAAAGATAAGATAATTTAACTCTTCTAAGAGCTGAAGACTTTTTCTTAGTCCTTCATTTCTTATCTTTACTACTTGTTGAATCTCTCCAACATTGATATCGGTAATAATTCGATCAAATCCCTTACAGTAGATGTAAGAATAGATGTACTTCGTTTCTTGTGGAAGCCTTTTGTCTTTCCACAACTTATCAGGTATTTCCAGTTGTCGTGCTTTCAAGCAAAAATTTCCCCCCTTTTCTTATTTTGATGAATTAACATCAAAACTGATTTCTAGTCTATCATTAAGTGTTGTTCTTGTCAACAAGTTAAAACATAATTTTGTTGTGTTTTACATCATTTTATGCTATACTGTTATTCACAGAGAGGAAAAGGTTTTTATGAAACAAAATACATCACTAGGTAAACTTATTCATAATACGAGAGAAAAACTGGGATTATCTCAAAGAGAACTTGCGAGACAAGCAAATATGGATTGTGCCGAAATATCAAGAATTGAATCTGGCAAAAGATTAAAACCAAACATTTTATATTTAAAAGGCATTTCCGAAATATTAAATCTAAGTATGGTTGATTTAATGAAGCTTGCTGGATACAATGAAATCGATATAAATTGGGGAAAAGATTTTTCAAATAGAAGAACCACTTCTGACTATCAAAAACAAATCGAAAATTACAAAAATTTTTATTTTGATGTTTTAGAACACATTAAAGAAAGAAGAAAAGTAAGTTTTACAATTAAAGGTGGAATTGCTGATTTGATTGAAAGAATCGAATATGCTCAATTAGAGAAAAAAGAAATCTCAAATGAAGAGATTTTAGAAAATTTAAAAGAATTAATGTCATTGATACAACCTAATTTAGAAAAATTTGATAAATCTAAGTATTCTATCAAATAAAAAAGAACCCTTTCACATTTACGAAAAAAGATTCTTTTTTTTGGATTATCTTAAATTATTAAATTCTTCAGTATCAAAAAATTCTTTGACAGATATTCCTAGTCCAGTACATAAAGTTATGATTGTTTTAAGTTTTGGATTTTTTGACTTGCCACTCATAATATTTTGAACGGTACTTTGAGTTAACAGAGATTGATTTGCAAGTTTATTGGTAGTAATGTTGTTTACTTTGCATAAATCATGAATTCTTTTCTGAACTAAAAACCCATAATCATTTTCAAGCATTTCCTCTTGTATGTAATTTTTTCCTTTCATTATCATTTCTCCTATAAATACTTATTTTCTTTTTTAAAATCAACCGATTTCGGTGCATTTTTTATATTTCTTTTTGCTACACTTTTAATAGTTGGAGGTGTAGACTATGCAATTTAAGGAAGCCGTTAGTAAACGAATTTTAGAATTATGTGATAAATATAATTGTTCTCCTAATCGACTTGCTGAGATGTCTACCATCCCACCAACCACTTTAAGATCGATGCTAGCAAATAATGTAGATAATCCAAGCTCTTATAATATCTACAAAATTTGCAAATTTTTTAAGATTGAAATAAAGGATTTTTTCGATGTAGATTATTTCAAACTTAAAAACATTGATGATGAATAACTTTCTTATTGAGAGTTATTTTTTTTGGATTTCATTAATGAACAAATACCAAATAGAAATAGCGAAGTAAATAAAATGACTTTATATTTCTCTTTATTTCTTAATTTTACTGCATAAGCAAAAACTTCATCATCACTTTTTTCTTTTAATGTTCTTCCTGCCAGTAATTCATTTACTGATGTATCTAATTGTATACTTAACATCTCTAACTCATAGATAGATGGCATTAGAATTCCTTTTTCCCATAATTCTATTTTTATTTCAAAAACCCCTAAACTATCAGCAAGTTCTTCGCGACTCATTTGATGTTTCAATCTTAAATGATTAATAAACATTCCTGTCTTTTTTCGTTCCATTATTTACTATTCCTTTCCATTATTATCATATCATAAAAATGTCGTATAGTCTGTAAAAATCAAGTTAAAACTAATAATAATGACACAATTAATTTGGTGATATGAAGATGATTGATAATAATATTAAATGGATCCGTGAAGAATTAGAAATGACTCAAACAGAGTTTGCAAAAATTTTTGGAGTTACTTGGAATGCAGTGGCTGGTTGGGAAAATGCTTATTTTTCTATACCTATGATGAAACTTGCAAAACTTTGTAATTTATATAATTATTCACTTGATTATGTAATGGGACTAACTAGAAAAAATACTCAATATGGAACATTTAAAATTGATAAAAATATAATTAGTCAAAGGTTAAAAAAATTAAGAAAAAAATTAAATTTATCACAATCTAAATTATCAGATGATTGTAAAATCGCAAGAACCACTTATATTGGTTATGAAAGCGGAAAAAACTTAATAAGTACCACAAACCTTTGCTATATATGCAAAACATATAATGTTTCTATGGATTACATAATTGGGAGAACTAAGAACACAAAAATCAATTAAAAAAGAATGTATTAAATTTGTTATACTTTGGGGCCTAAGGTCCCATTTTTCTTATATTTTTTTACTTAATTTTTTCAACAGGATATGGGTTTGCACCAATTGACAAGCAAAACCCTTATGTTATAAGGCTTTTCTTGTACTTTTAGTGGTGCAAAAAACGCTTTTCGCACTTGCGAAAATGACAAAAATGTATGAATTTAGGTGTACCTATATGCTCACGAAGCTTTATTTCATATAGGTTTTCATGTATTACTTTTTGTCACAAAAAAGTATACATTTCTATTGTTCTTATAGAAAAGACTTCATTAGTTTAAATTCTATATTAATTCAAATATTCCCACTTGTTTAAATATTTACTACATTAGAATCTATTTAACAATTAATTTCCTATTATTTTTTTTAATTTATCTTCTATTAAAATAAATTCTTTTTTTAAACTATCAGCATCTATATACGAAATAATCACGTTTAAGGAATCTCTAAAAAATCCAATTATTAAAAATAAAATTTCTTTTATATTTTCTATTTGAAATCCACTATCCAATATTACACCATCTTTTTTAAAAATTAAATTTTCATATAATGGTCTAAATCCATTGTGAACATTCTCACTTAAATATCTAAACTGTATATATTCTCTTAACAAATTAGTTTCTTTTGCTTTCTTATAAATGCTACATTTTTTTAACTTTTCTGATTTATCATCTTTATTAAAATCACTAATTGCTCTACTTATTTCTTCTTCTGGAACAAGATCAAAAAGATTGTTATTCTTTATTATATTTAATGTCAAATACTCCGCCGCAAGCAGACGGAGCTTGACAAGGATTCACAAGGAGATACCATGATCATCTTGTCTATGTGCGACTTGATAATGTCCCTTTCCTTGATTTTTAACATATTCTTTAATCACATCTTCCGTTCGATTTTGGCTTACCGTTACCATCCAATATCCATCCGACCAAAATTCACCACCCCATAGTTTGTTTTTGACTTCTGGATTTATTTTAAATACCATTCGTCCTGTCATACTTTTAATCATCGTTGCAATTTGGGTTGGTGAATATTTTGGTGGTGACTGTATCAGATAGTGAATGTGATTTACATCTGTTCCGATTTCTATAAATTCGATTCCATATTTTTCTTGTATATCCATACACACATTCACTATCGTATCGGTAACACTTTCGCTCAAAACCGAACGTCTATATTTCACCGCACAGACAAGATGATACATTAGTGTAGTCTTATTATGTGATTTACTAATTCTCTTACTCATTTCCCATCACATAATAAGTATATCAATTTATATCCTCCGCCGCAAGCAGCGGGGCTTGTACCCGAGATTTTCGTTTTAATTCGTAATGCCAACATTACCTGTAATGAAGGCAAAACTTCATTAAAACTCAAATCTTGTAAATAAAGTTTCGCTTATAAATGAGTCATTAAGTATATTTATATTATTACTATCCTTTATTACAAAAACAATATCTATATATTTTTCAATCATTGTCCGAAATATTGCTTTACAATCATCTCCGGCTCCTCTTTCTAATAAAATTACACAATTTTGAAAAGAGTTGTGCAGTTTTATAAATGTATTTATTATAAATAATTCAGTAGGAGTTACATCTTTAATAAATTTTTCTCGAACTTCATATCCTAATAAATTATATAAATAAATTATTTCATAATAGTCTTTATTATTTTCCCTAATATTTTTAGCAACATCATTAACTTTATCATCTAAAAATCCACTTTTAAAAACATCTTTACACAATATATATCACCTCTTATAATAATTATTGCCTATTTTCATCATTTTTGTTATTCTTTGCCAGTCATATTTAATATTAAACTATATATAATTAAAAAATAATACTTTCAACTTGTCAACAAAAAGTAGACAACAAGGAATTGATTATTTATAATGCCTTTTATTATCTTAGCAATTACTGCACCTAGTTTTCTATTTATAGTTTAAAAAATCCTTTATTTATAGAAAATCCTTTTACTTTCTCAAAAAATCGATTTTTAATAAATTTTTTTATATATCCCTATAATCATATATTGTCAAATATGTATCGATATTTAATCTTTCTTCTAAATATTTTTTATCATCTATTATCATATTTAACAATTTATTAACAAATAATTTTTCTAATTTTCTACAATAACAAGGAATATATTCATCTTTAATAATATATTCCCCATTATCTAGATGAGTATAATAATTTCTTGTGTTTGCTAAATAATCATATACACTATAATTATCATTTTTTCTTGTGCAATGCTTAATATTAAAAGTTTCTTTCAAAATAAGATTTTTATCTATATCTTTTATTCTTTTAGATAAAGTTATCCTATTATCATATTTATAAACAATAGCATTAGCAATATCTTCATGTATTTTTTCAATATTTTTTATATATTCTCTTTTAAAGTTATTATTTTTTAATTCTTTTTCCAAATCTTCCTTATGTTTTTTATAAAAATCATTTAAAATTTTATTAAATGCTTTATTTTTATTTTGCTTTTCTAATTTATTTTCTTCAGCCATACTAATTTTTTCTAAACACTTCATTAAAATTAAAAATGTCCCTTCAATTGTATGATCTACATATGGACTAAAATAAAAAAGGATTGCTTCTTTATATTTTTTATCAAAATATAAAGAAAACCATTTATTAAACATATCTCTAATATCATCAGATAAATCTTTAAAATATGTTCTTAAATTAAACGTTGGGTATCCCTCTCTTACATCATAACAATTGGTAAAATCTACATTTATTACTAATTCATCTTCAATATTTCCCATAAAGTTCATTCCTTTATACATTTTATGAAATAAAATTTTTTTGACTTTACCACTATATCCCATCAAAATTGCAAAAAATCTTGTTATTACTTGAACATAAGTCATAATTTCCTTAATACTTATAACTTTATCAGAGTTAATGCAAATATAAGGTATAACTTTAATATCTTTTATAATATTTTTATCCAAGCCACTATCTTCTTCAAAATATTTTATTGTAATATTCAATCCATTATTATTATATAAATCAATAGCACCAGGAATATTAAACTTTATTTCATCATCTTCTTTTTCAATAGCATTAAATCCAAGCCATTCATATAATGGTTCAAACGTAAATCTAAAATCTTGTATATGCTTGTTAAAATCAACACTTCTACATTTTATATTTATAAAGTTTTCAACCATATAAGAAACTTGATATTTATAATAGCCAATTCCATTCCCAATTAATCTACAACTGTATAAAGTTAAATGTCTGTTACTTGCATCGCCAATAATTTTTTCCTTATAATCATTAATATCACTTTCATTAATAGTCAAATATATATGATTATCTTCATCTACTTCACACTCCCCAGGATGATATCTTCTATCAAAATAAAATTTTCCTTTATAAACCATAATTATCTCCTTTTATAAAAGTATTATACTATAATTTTTAGTTTTTTCCGTATTATACTAAAAACTTTGTATCATATTTCAAAAAATTTTTTTCTTTATCAAATCGTTTTTCTAATAAAAAAAGACACTTATATCAAGCATCTCAATTTTTGTATTACTAGCCACTTATAGTCATTTGATTTTTGGTACAAACCGCTACCTCCATGACCAGCATCAATAATCACCTTTTTTGTCGCTCTATCAAACATGTTTATCACCTAATATAAGGTATGTTTATTTGCCTATTTGGTGATAATATTATAACCGTTATTCATTAATTATTGCATAAACATATACATCTTCATGCTTATTAGTTTTACAATAATACTTCTTTTTTAAAATTCCCTCTAATTGAAAACCACATTTTTCAAGTAACTTTCTACTAGCTATATTAGGTTCTATTGCTTCTGCGGATATTCTTACTAATTCATATCTTTTAAAATAATAATCTACTAGCAAATTAATTGCTTGGCTCATTATTCCTTTTCTCCAATATTTCCTACTTAAACAATAAGCAATATCCCCTGTTTTATGTCTTTTACTAGTTACAATATTTATTGACCCGACAACTTTACCATCGTATTCAATCGCATATTGTTTGAAAGGATCATCTTTTTTATAACAATCAATATAATAATTTATAGAACTTATTGCATCATCTATACTTTTATAATTTTTCCAAAGCATATACTTTGAAACCTCTTCATCTGTACCCCAATTTTCGTATAAATCTTTAGCATCACTTAATTCAAACTCCCTTAATATTACTTTTTCCCCTTTTATTGGCTCTAATTTTATCATTTTATTTCCTCTTTAATAATTTTCTTTATTTACGTTTTAGCCTATATCATTGTTTTTTTTCATCAAGTCTGTTATAAATAATTTGTAAATTTGCTATTTTATAATCTCCTGATATTATTTCTTCTTCCCACTTAACTTTCGATAATCCTAACATTTCTTTAATTTTTAAAGACGCATGAGGCAATATAGGCGCAATCATATTTGCTATATTTGCAATCATATATGTACAAGTATAAGTAGTATTATTAAATTCTGAAACATTTTCTTTCACTTGAACCCATGGTTGCTGACTATCATAATATTTATTCGCACAATTAACATATTCTATGATTTGATTTACAGCATTTCTGATTTCTGCTTTTTCAAAATAATCACCAATTAATTTCAAACTTTTTTGAGTTAATTTCTTAATGGATGGATCAATCTCCGCTTCTTTAATTACACCATCAAATTTTTTGTTAACAAATGATAGATTTCTATTAACAAAATTTCCCAACATTCCTACCAAGAATTTATTATGTGTTTGAATAATATCTTCAATAGAACAATTCATATCATTTGTTTCAGGTCCTTTAAATGCAAAATAGAATCTTAATGTATCACTATCAAACATTTCTAATAATTCATTAGCAGTAATCAAATTACCTTTTGATTTACTCATTTTTTCTTGATTTAAATTTACATATGCAGATGATACTATATAATCTGGCAAACGATATCCGTTATTTATAGCCATTAATAATGCCGGATAAATAGTTGTATGAAATGGGATATTATCCTTGCCATGTACATAATAAGTCTTCAAATTCGGATTATTATTATCCATAAACTTATCAAAATCTATTCCTCTTTTATCACATACCTCTTGCCCAACTGATAAATAACCAAGAACTGCTTCAATCCAAACATAAACTCTTTTATCCTCATAACCCTTTACTGGTACAGGAACACCCCAATCTAATTGTCTAGTTGCCGCTCTATCAACAAGTCCCATATCAATATATTTTTGTGCTTCTCCTAAAGCATTCTTTCTCCAAGTAAATTTGTTGTCTTCAATTAATTTTTGCAATTTATCTTTAAACACTGGTAATTTAAAATATAAATGTTTATTAGCTTTCATCGTAGTTTTTGAACCACATTTCTTACAATGTTTATCTAATACTTCGCTACTATCTAACGAATCTCCACAAGCTTCGCATTGGTCACCAGTACTTTTACCACCACAATGTGGACATATACCTTCTATTTCTCTATCAGATAAGAAAGTTTGACAAGTTTCACAATAATCTTGTAATTCTTCTTTTTCATAAATATATCCATTATTCAAGATTTTTGTAAATTGTTCCATTACATATTTCTTATGATAATCAGTCATAGTTGATGAATATTCATCATATTCAAAATTGAGTCTCTCAAATGTTTTCTTAAACTCTGTATGATAATAGGTTGCTATACTTTCAGGTGTAACCCCATCTTTTCTAGCTCTTTCAGTGATTGGTGTTCCATGGCAATCAGACCCAGAAACATATAATACATTATCTCCTTTTGCACGAAAATATTTTGCTAGAATATCGCCTGGTAGTAATGCCGCTAAATGTCCAACATGTAAATAATAATTTGCATATGGCCAAGCTCCTCCAATAAAAATATCTCTTTTATCCATACCCATTCCTCCTTTTTTTGTGGGCTATTATATTCTTGATTTAAAGTTTTTTAACATTTCTATTTAATTTTTATATGATAATTGTTAACCCTTATTTAAGTTAATTCATCCTCAGTTTTTAACATATTTATCATTTTCCTCAAATTTCAATAATTTCATATCCTAATTTTTCATACGTTTTCTTTCTTTTTAAAAACATATTTCTAGTTTTAGGAAAATTGTCATCTACATAATCGTAAACTATAATTTCTTTCTTATTTTCATTTCGTCGATGTAATCTCCCAACATATTGTGTTATTTTCGTCTTTCCTGATCTAGGCATAGTCAAAAATAAAGTATCAAGTGTGGAATCATCAAATCCCTCCCCTAAGCAAGAACCAGTTGCCACGATTATTTTATTTTCCCCATTCTTATCTATTTCTGCATTTAACTTCTCATATTCTTTTAATATCTTTTTCCCCATACCTCCTTGATACTTAAAAACATTATTCGTATATTTTTTTAATTTATTGTACATCTCATCCAAATGTCTTATTCTTTCGGTTAACACTAAGATATTTTTATGTTTATCAAATTCTTTTTTTACATCCTTAATAATTTCTTCTGTTCTAAGAACATCTTTTGCTATAAAATCATTTATTTCATTTAATTCATAATTTTGAATACTAGAATCAGTAAACGTTAGATGGCTTTTTTTAACAATAATTTTCATAGGAATTTTTAAATTCCTGTTAAATTCAAGAACATCTACTTCACATCTTATATTACCACATTGCATAAAAACAATAGGAGTATGACCATTTTCTCTTTCTGGAGTCGCTGACATACCATAGACATATTTAGCATTACATTTATTAATAACATGTTCAAAAGTATAAGCAGCAGCATGATGACATTCATCAACTAAAACCATACCATAATTATTAACTAAATCTAATACGTTTCCATTTTTCCAAACAGATTGTATACTAACCACATCAATAACATTTGTAAGTTTTTTCTTTTTACCATTAAATTCTCCTACATCTTCAATATCTAAAAATTTTTTTATTGACTTTTGCCATTGATTAAGTAATTGCAAATTAGGAACTAAAATTAATGTATTAGTATTTATTTTTGAAATCATGCTACAAGCTACGACTGTTTTACCATAAGCCGTTGGAGCACATAAAATACCGTTATTATATTCCAACATTTTTTCTAAAGAGTGAAGTTGTTCACTACTTAAATCGCCATTAAAATGAACATTTATCTTATGACCTTTATTTCGACGATCAATAATATTCATTTTTACGTCATTTTCTTTACATAATGTTTCCAAATATTCAAAAGTGCCTCTTGGAATTTTTAAATATTTATCATCTTCTTCGCTGCAATCAATAATCATAGGTGTATTATAGACAGATAATCTCATTCTTTGTTTACGGTAAAATTCTGGATTAGCAAAAGTAGCCAATCTTCTAAAACAAGATTTTACACCAGAGTTTAAATTTGCTTTATCAATATATATCATATCATTTAATATTATATCTATACTTTTTGGATATTTAAATTTATTCTTTTTCTTATCTTTAACATCTTTTTTTATATTTGATTCTTCACAACTAATATCAATCGTTTCATTTGCAATTAAATTAATTTTTTCAAACACTTCTTCTGAAGTTAACTTCTTAATGCTTTTCAAATAAGCAAACTGATTATCAATTTTTAATAAATTTCTGTCTAAAAATAATGTATTTCCATATTTTGACGCTTCATTTTGAAATGGCAAAGCAATTAAATTGCCATATCCTTCTTTTTGTAAATAATCTTGATTAGGAAACATTCGATCAAAAGAAGTGATTTTAAAATTATCCTCTATCTCCATAGTTTTAGATAATAATAAACTTCCTAATTTTCTAGCCGTTAAAGCTTTTATATTTGTTTCAAAGAAAATCCAAACATGATAACCTTTACCAGATCTACTTTTTTCTATGCCAATAGGAATATTATATTTATCACAAACGCTAGCGAATGCTAGCACATCATTTTTAATATCCAAATTATTTTTCTTATTATCGAAATCAAAAGCTAAAAAATAGCAAGTATCATCTTCTAATAAAGGATAAATCCCAATAACATTATTTTTAGTATACATATGATTTTTGATAACATCTAAAGTAAGTGGAACATTATCCCTATATGGACAGTTTTTACAATTTAATCCTTTTCTAATATTACAAATATTTTCTTTCCAAAAATTATTACAAGTGGGCGCATAATTAACTTCGTTATTTTTCGTGTACATATGTGGATAAACATCTTGTCTTCCTCTAAAATAATCAGCAAAAATATTGATTTTATCTTGAACAGAGAAATTGTTTGACTGATTAAGTATTTCAGCAAACTTTTGCTTTAAACTTTCATTTTCTTTTTGCAGTTGCGCAATTTTCATCTCATTCTCATATAATATTCGTTTTACGGCTTCTTCTGTCATTTGTACACCTTCTTTTTCATTAAAAATTTTATTAACTATATTATTACTTATTATTTTCTTTTTTTCAACAGTTTTAAAAACTAGATTGAAACATTTTATAAGTTTTAACTACAAAAAAAGATACTTTCATCAAGCATCTTAAACACTTTCAAAATTAACTTTTTTTATTTTTGTTTAATTCTAACACAAAATCTTTTAACTCATCTATTACATCTTCAAATTTTCGATCATTTATATTAAACTTTGGAATATTTCTATATTCTAAATTACTTGTTGTCATATTATATTTTAACTGTTTCGTATAATGTGCTTTATGTTTATCACGATATTCTTTACTATCAGGCATTGGGTCATCGTTTTCATTATAAAACATAATTCTGTCATAAATACTTTCAAAACTATCAATAAGCTCTACTGAAATAGTATCCGTATTAATTATATTACTAACAATTTCTTCATCACATATTAAAGTGATGATCATTACAAAATCATCATTATGATTGATAACATCTAAAGCGATTCGTTCTTTTTCTTTATATTTATCATAATCGTATAAAAAAGTATCATGAAAGTTATCAATTGTACCATATTTCTTTTTTAGAATTTCATTCATATCAATATATTGATAATTTAATTTTTTAGCTAGCAATTTACCTATACTAGTTTTACCCACACACGGAACACCCCAAATTAATATTTTCATTTCTAACCTCCCATAAATTTATTTCTTATTTTCTTCTAAAATGATACATATCTTTTAATTCTTCTAATATTTCATATACTACTGGACAAATTTTACTATTATTTACTATTGTCAGTAAACTAAATAGTCTTTCCTCTTTATTGGTATATGGATAGTCTTGGCAAGATTCTGGCAAACATTCTTTGATTTGACAACTGTTATCTGTATTTAGAAATGGACATGGTTGAGCAATATATTCTCCATAGTCTTCTGTTAAAACTTTGTTTTTCATTTCACAAGCATCTAAATGATAATGCTTACAAATCTCATTCAATTCGGATTCATTCATAGATATACCTAAAGTTTTGCAACAATTACGGCATTTACTACAATCAAAAGTTTTAAAATATTTATTATGCAATTCTTTAAATTGCTCATTTAAAGTCTTCTCATCTGCATGCGTTTTTAAATATGTTCTAAATCTATAATTTTCATCTAACTTTTCTTCACTAATTTCTTTTATTCCAATCATAATTTACTCCTTTTACTATCATCAATTTTAACTATTCCATTTGATATAAGCATTAATACTCCTTCTTCTATATTTAATTTATCATATTATATTGCATCAATCAATCTTCATTGTGCAAATAGCACAACTTTTGCTGTGCAAATAGCAGAAATTTTATTGCCTATTTAACACTAGTATTTTCTAATTGTTCGGTTATTTGAATAAAAAAGTCACTACTCCACAATTCTATACTTTTAGTATCCTTTATAAATGGAATAATATCTTCTTTGGCCTCAGTATAATCTATTTCTTTAAATTTATTTCTTAACAGCGTTTTCAAAACATCTAAATTAAAATCATCATTTTCCTTTATATATTGAGATTCAATTAATTTGTTTTTTAATAGTTCCAAATTTACACTAATATGATTTGCCAAGAAAAATATATAATCATAAAGATCTCTTCCTTTAGTTCTCATTTTCCAATTTCGACATAATATAGCATGTATTTTTCCAGCAAATAAAGAAGATTTATCATAAAGTCTAATTTGATGAGGACTTGGAAGTAATTTATATTTCATCTCATATGTCGCGCCTTTTGGAGGGTTTATATCTATTTCAAATTTTACTTTTATATTTTTAAGATTATGATCATAAGAATGATGTTCATTATTAGGAAAGAATTTTAATATATGTTCTAAAGTATCACCCTTTACAAAAGCCGAAGAAATATTTGTCTCATTATGTTTTTGTTTTGTACTAATTTCTAGATTTAATCCATAAGCCTCTAATTCACTTTTAATATACCCAAAATATTTAGTCATATCAAAATCTTTATTAGGTTTTAATAGTGCAAAATCTAAATCTTCTGAAAATCGATCTAATTTATAAAATATTCTTAATGCTGTTCCACCATAAAAAGCTGCTTCCTCAAAAAAGCCACCTCTTGATAATCCAGACAATACAAGCTCTTGAATAATTTCTTTTAAAGCATTAATTTCATCATTCGTATTTTTTATTTCATAAGATTCTAGCATTTGTTCAATTATATTATTCATTTTCTTTTCTCCTCATATAATTTGCAAGTAATTTAACATTCGTTGAATGATATAAATTGCTTAGCTTCTCCACTTTAAGTATATCTAATTTTTGAAATCCATCCTCATCTATTCGTAAATCATGAAATAACATATTTTCTATATTTTCATAATTAGATAAGGGAGATAAAGTATAAATCTTATCGCAAAGAGCTTTTTCCGGCATAGCAAGTTGATATGAATAACCATTTTCTGTCTTTAATACAATCTCTTCTGGATAAGCTAAAGCTGGAATATCCCGATAAGTAAAAACTCCAAAATCTGTATCATATTTTTTTTTCTTTTTCTTATTTATAGTTGCGCATGTAATTGTATCTACTCTTTCAGGAATAAGTCCATAATAAGATAATGCATACTCAAATGAAATATAGGAAGGTCCATAGATACTTCCTGCAAGTAAGTATCCTGGTGTATTAGGATCGGTTTCATATAACCCATTGACTATTTTAAATAATCTTCCTGCTTTTACTTCTCTTGCCAATTTTGTATCTTTGTTAGAATAATTTTGAATATTCTCTTTAAAAACAACATTTGTAATTATCATGTTTTCACCTCTTTTTATCATTTTAAGATAATTTCTGGTGAAAATCAAGCATTTTTTATATACTTTAAACTAAATTTCAATATCCTTTTCTTTATTTATACAAGCATCTTTTGCATAATTCCTTTTTTTAATGATTCTAATTTAGTATATTTTTTCATTTCTAAATCTAGCTTTTTCTCTAATGTATCAAATATTTTTATTATTTCTTGTTGCCTTTTTATTGTTGGTATATAAATATTCATTTTTGAAATCATTTCTTGCCTAATTGAATCAACAGTATTTTTAGCACTCATAAGTTTTGCCCTTCTATAAAAATAATTTGAAAAATAATAATAGAAATACTTTCCCAAAATACATTTAGAAAAATTATTCATAACATATACTCTTTGATGGCAATCAAACTTTCCATTAACATAAAAGAACACTTTTCCTATATTACCATCTCCTATTGTCAATACAGCCTCACAATCAAAAATGTATTTATTACTATGCTCTATCTGCTCTGATCTAATATAAAATGGATATATTCCGTTTTCAATTTTATCTTGTGTATTACTTTTTCCGGTATGTATTGAGCAAATATTTTCAACGTAACATTTTAAAATGTCATTATCAAACTTCATTTTATCTAATATACCTTTTTCTTGTTGTTTAGTATATAACTTAAGGGCTTCTATTTTCTTAGATTGAAGTTCTATTTTTTTATCTAATAATGAAATAAATTTACTAATT
>CANPXO010000022.1 GCA_947586205.1 uncultured Bacilli bacterium | reverse complement strand
TTATCATCACATCATCGGTTCCTGAAATTTTGATGGCAAATTGGAATAACTGTCACACTTCTATTTTAATTGCACAAGTGTTACAAGTTTTAAGTGAGGGATGTATTGACAAATGCATATTAAGTCTATATAATATTCAAATAAGGAGGTCAATAGTATGATTAAATTTGTCAAATCTTTATTTTCTAAGAAATTAGATAAAAATGATTTAGAATTATTGGCTATTTGTGAAACGCATAGATCATAATCTAAATTCTGATTAAGACTGTATCAAAATAGCGATGCAGTCTTTATTATTTATATAATATGGTGGAGGTAAATATGAAAATTACTAATTTAAAAAATGCAAGTGCAATTTCTGGCGGTAAGGCTTCGGGTTTAGGTTTACTTAATAAAATGGGTGTACCTGTTCCAGATGGTTTTGTTATTGATGATACGTTAAGTTTGGAATTTGATGATGAGAATGTATTACAACTTCAAAGATTTTTAAATCAATTAAATCCGAATAAAAAACTTGCTGTTAGATCTTCAGCAAAAGCTGAAGATGGTGCTAGTAAATCGTTTGCTGGTATATTTGAAACTGAATTGAATGTTAATAATGACATTAATAGTGTTATAGAAGCTATAAAAAAAGTGAATGCGAGTGCAACAACGGATGTTGTAAAAGCTTATGCTAATAATGAGGAACAGATTATGAATATTGTAATCCAAGAGATGGTTGAGCCAAAAATATCTGGAGTAATGTTTTCGGAAGCAATTGATATCAATGGGGATGATGTTGTACTATTTGAATGCGTTGAAGGATTGGCTGATAAACTAGTTAGCGGTTCTGCTAATCCAGCTCAAGTAATTGTTAAAGTTAAAGAAAATCAACTAGATGAAACAAGCTTACGAGTTGAAGGTAACTTATTAGATTTAAGCCAGTTAAAGAATATTTTTCCTTTTGTTAATAGAATTAAGCAACTTAGTGATAGACCTCTCGATATGGAATGGTGTATTGATAAAGATGGCAAGCCATATTTTGTACAGGCAAGACCAATTACTTCAACTGTTTTTATTAATAAAAATACAAGAAATGCTGGTATAGTTGCTTCAAGGGGATATGCTGAAGGAGAATCGTATGTTATTGATGAAAATAAATCTGATGAAGAAATTAAGAAAGCAATAGATAATTTCCCTAAAGGAGCAATTTTAGTTGCGGGTGTTACAGAGACTTTATATATGCCGGCAATCAAAAAAGCAAAAGGAATTATTACAGAAGAGGGATCTGCGTTATCGCACGCTGCAATTGTTTCGAGAGAGTTGGGAATACCTTGTATTGCTGGTTATAAAAATGCGATTAAATTGTTTCCAACGGGTACCAAATTAGTGTTAGACGCATCTAATGGAAAAATAGTTGCTAATGGAATCGAAGATTCTTTAAATACAAAAAAGAGCTTTGAATTTGGAGAATTATATTGTTTTGATAATGCACTTAAAGTTGATTTTGAGGACTTTAAGGTTTTCTTTGAATTAACTTACGGAGGTCTCATGTTGCATATGGCTAGCGATGATGCTATTCCTAAAAACATGGAACGGGTAGAAAAATATGCTAGAAAGGTATTTAATGCATCTCCAGAGCAACATTTTGATGATAAATATTTGTGGTATTTTGAAATTGAGAGATTTAAGAAACTCCCATATTATAATGCTATGAATCAAAAGATGATGGAAATTATAGAAAAAAAAGATTCCAAACTATTAGATGCCTTTTATACAGATTCTCTTGAAATGTTAGCAGACCTTATTCATTATAAAATGAATGGTGCTAGCGATTCTGAGAAGTTAATAATTGATGAAATTGGTGCGGCTACTAATCTTATATTAGATGCAATGTTGCCATTAGGTTATGCATTAAGACAATGTTATTTTGATTCTATTGATGTATGTAAAGAATATAATTTAAGTTTTAATGATTTATTTATTGATAACGATTTAAAGATTCATGATAGTAAGCTTATATTAATAAAGAATTTCTTATCAAGCGTTGCAAATAATAGAAATGATGTTTATGAAAAAATATGTAGCATTGGTGCTACATCACCAGAATATTTTGAATTTAGGGATGATGAAGTTATAAAAACCTGTGGTTATGATAAAGACGCTACGATTGATTCTTTTTATGATTCATTAACGGAGAGTGATTTTGAAACAATACAATTCATTATGAAGCCTTATATGGAAAAAAAAAAGAATAACGACTCCATGGTTCGTCGAAAATAGTTAGTGGATATATAGGGCAAGTTATGGAAAAATTTATTTTTGATGATAATACAAAACTACTTTTTATTAAAGAAAGTTGCATATTAGTAGAACATGAGAAGAAAGTTTTTAAAACAAAACTTGATGATTCTTTTTATGAAAAATTACGCAATATTTGTGAAAAACATTATATTTTTGAATCAAATCTTTTTTCAAAAAGTGAACTTAAATTTTTAGAAAGAAAATTAATAATAAAAAAAATGAGTCCAATTTTAGGCAAATATATTGGAACCAAATATGAAAAATTACAAATATACTTAGAGAATATTCTTTCTGATGGGGATAAAATAGATTACATAAAAAAGAATTCAGAAAAAAAAGTGTTGTTTGTGGGTGCTGGAGGTATTTGTACAGCCATGATTGATTATCTTATTTCTACTGGTATTATTCAATTTGGAATTGTTGACTTTGATGTTGTAGATATAACCAATTTTAATCGGCAATTTAAATATAATGAAACTGATATTGGAATTTCAAAAATTGCTCAATTACAGAAAAATTTAAACATACAGTATAAAAATTTAATAATAACACCATATGAACAAAAGATAACCTCTACTTTAGAATTAGAAAAAATTATTAAAGATTATAATCCTTCTTTCGTTATATGCGCGGCGGATACACCAATATTATTAATTCAAAAATATGTGGCAGAGGCTTGTTATAATTATAATGTCCCATGTATTTTTGGAGGAGTTGGACAGAAGTCTGGAACAGTTGGTCCACTACTTTATAACAAAAAAGGATTTTGCAAATATTTGAAAGAAATAGAAAAAATTTTAAATAGTGTAGTAAGCATTTTTCCTTGTAAAGGCTCTTTTTCAATAACAAATTCATTAATATCAAATTACATGGCTAAAGATGTTATATTTTACCTAATGGGTAAAAAAGAAAGAGTTAAATCATTAAATAAAAAATGTGAATTAAATTTTGATAAGGATGAATTTTATGAAAAAGAAAAATATTAATATTGAACAGTTTATTAAAGAATATCCAATAAAAAATTCGCCTGTAATGCTATATGATTTGAAGCAATTAAAGATTAATATTAATCAAATTTTAAAATTAAAATTTAAATATAATTTAGAATTGATTTTTCCTGTAAAATCATTTCCAAATCATAAAATTTTACAGTTCTTTTTTGATTGTGGATTTGGTTTTGATGTTGCTAATGAAAATGAATTTTTCATGATAAAAGATATTATAAAAAAAAATACATTAATTTCTTGTAACGGAGTTGATATAATATCCAAGAAAAAAAATTATAATAACATTATTTATAATTTGAATAGTATTTCATATTTGGATGATAGTGAACTTTATAATGGTATTAGAATAAATCCATATAAAAAAGCTAAAGATGGCTTTAGCAAATTTGGAATTGATATCAATGGGATTAATCTAGTGCCAATCAAAAACATTATTTCCATAAGTTTTCATTTTTATGAAAAGAATCAAGCAAAAAAATTAAAATATATACTTAAAAACATAACAAAATGTATTAACAGATTTGAAAAATTAAAATATATTAATTTTGGAGGGAATTGGGACGTTTTAAATTATGAACAATTTGAAAATCAACTTGTTCAAATAAGAAAAAACATTGATAATAGTATTAAGATTATTTTTGAAATAGGAGAGAATTGGTTTGATAATTGTGGGTACTTATTAGCAAAAGTCGTTGGAAAAAATGAACTACTAAGAAAAAAAATATTTTATATTAATGCTATAAAAGATAGTGTTGCAAAATGGTCAGTTTTAAGGCCTGTAAATTTAAAATATGAAAAAAACGATAACCATGTTACTATTATTTCAGGATGCAGTTGCTATGAAAAAGATGTTTTTAGTGTATTGAGTAAATCAGTTGATTTATCAATAAATGATAAGATTATTTTTATTGGCTTAAATGGATATTCTTATGCTTGGTGCAAAGAATTTAATGGTTCAGTTGTTCCAGAGGTGGTATTCTATGATTGATTTTTATAAAAAGCACGAAATAAGTTATTTGAAAAAAAATTGTAATATTGTCTTTCCATCAAAAGTAACTTTAGAACAGTATATTGAGATAAAACGAGTAGGTTTGCTTACTTTTCAAGAAAAAAACAAATTAAATATAACTAATAGAAATCTTGAAAAAGATGTAAATATATTTATAAATTCTAAAATTTCATTTCGATATTCTTATGCTAGATTTGATAGTTATATTCATTATTCTAATTTTTTATCTGATTTCTATTATGTTAACAACAAAAAATATAAAACAAAATTATTTTTTACCAATAGTGGGATGAGTGCAATCACATCATTATTAGTAGCTTTAAAACAAATTTGTGAAGGTTATCAATTTTTGTTTCCTGATAAAGATATATATTTTGAAACTTATGATTTTTATAATAAGTATATAAAAGAGAAAACTAATAAAAAAAAGAATATAATTTATATAGATACTATTTCAAAATTATTTGATAGCGACAAATATTTGGATTTTTTAAATGTTAATAATGATATTTTTGCTATTATTATTGACACTACATGTTGTAATCCGCGTGATTTAAAAAGTTTTGTTTCGAGTATTTTGGAAAGAAATATATTTTGTATTTTAATCCGGAGTCATACAAAACTTGATATGCTAGGTGCTGAATTATCTAGTTTAGGTTCATTATTCTATTTAATACCTAGTCATATAAATAATGATGATTTCGACACCATCAAAAAAATTATAGAAGAAAGTTATTATATTTTAGGTAAATTTGGATCACTTTGTTTGCCAGAGAATTTTCCGGAAATTATTTTTGATAAAAAATTTAGAAAAATTAATGATCAAAGACTTAGAAGAATTGAAATAAATAATTATCATTTATTCACTTATTTAAAAAATAATATAAATAAAGGAAAGGTGATTTTGCCTAATCATAAGAAATTTGTTTTGTATATTCTTGATAACAGTAGTGCTTGTCAAGTACAAAATGAGGTTATAGAAAAAAAGATAAAAAAATTAGTAAATCATGATTCGAAATTATATTCAGCATGTAGTTTTGGTTTCGATTACATAGCATTAGATTCTTATTATGACATTAATGAAGCAAATTATGTAATACGTATATCTATGAATGATTCGAATCCTAATGAAATTGTGTATAACAAAATAAAGGAGTTTATTAATGATAACTTTTAGTATAGACACATTTCCTTTATCGCATAATATCGCTGAATCTAATGACTATTCGAGTAAAATTATATTTTCTGCTGTTTGTGATACTTTATTTAAATATAACTTATCGAAAAATGAAATTGAAAAAAATGCTTGTGATTATTATGAATATACAAAGGATAGAAAAAATTTGATTATTAAGATTAGAGATGATTTATATTTTTATAATAGCAATAAAGTTACGGCAATAGATTATTGTAATACCTTTAAAGAAATATTATCATCTAATACTCATATTGGTGTTATATTTAGAAACTTTTTTTCTGATGTAAAATTAATAGATAAGATGACTTTTCAATTAACAAATAAGTCAAAGAATATCGAATCTTATAAAATCTTATCAATTTATAGTACTTCTTGCGTAAAGGAAAATTACACAAGTGGTCCATATTATATCAAAGAATTAAAAGATAATTATATTTTGCTTGAAAGAAATAAATTTTATAGGAAGAAGATGCATAATAAGTCATCTAGTAAGTTAAAATTTATTTTGACTGATGGTCTCGATGATTATAATTTATTTATTAATAATAAAGTGCAAATAACTAATAATACTTTGTGTGATGTTAATAAGATTGATAAATATAATTATATACAAGAAGAAAATTATATATACTTAAACTTAGCATTTTCACTTGAATTAATGAACAAGAAATTTAAAAGTTTAAGATATAACATTAACAATGTTATCGATAGAACTAAAATATTAAATCTATTAAAATATAAACATAATGCGAATTATTCCTTTATTGTAAATAATAATAGTTCAAAAAATGTGTTGAAAAGGAAAAAAGTTAAAATAAATTTTAAAACAAATAATAAAAAAGTACTTACGTTAGGATATAATGATTTTTATCCAAATAAAGAAATTGCTTTAGAAATTAAACAGCAATTAGAAAAAGTTGGATTTACAATTCGTTTAATTGAAAATACATTTAATATAAAAAATACTAGTGATATAAATATAGTTTTAAATCATCTAGAATATATTTCTCCAGATTCTATGATTAATGGGTCTTATTTTTCTTTAATGTTGCAAAAAAGTTTTATTTATAAAACAATACTGAAGTTATATAATAAGACTCATAATGAGTACTTATTAAACATTATTAATAAAAAAATATTAAAATTGAATTTTAAAATCCCTATATTAAAGATGAATAGTTATTATTTAAAAAAAGATGTGTATAAATATTTTAATTATATAGAACTTAATTTTGAAGAATTGTAAGTGTCATTTATGATAAAAAATTACGTTAATGTAAATGATACTATAAGAATGTACAAAAAAGGGAAAAAATTCATGTACAAAATTGTACATAAAATAAATTCTTAAAAGTACATTTTTATATTGTCTTGTTGACTTCATTAAAAAGCAATGCTATCCTTTTATTGAGGAAACAAAGGAGTTTATTCAAGATGGAAAAATATAAAGAAATTGAAAGAAGTATTATAAAAAAATATCGAAAAGAAATTTGGAGTAAGTTTGTGAAAGCTGTACAAGAATATCAATTGATAGAAGAAAAAGATAAGATTATGGTTTGTATCAGTGGTGGAAAAGATTCTTTTTTACTTGCTAAATGTATTCAAGAATTACAAAGACATGGGAATGTTTCTTTTGATGCTTCCTTTGTTGTGATGGACCCTGGTTATAGTGAGGAACATCGTGATGTGATTTTAAAAAATGCAGAAATATTAAATGTTCCTATTCAGATGTTTCAAACAGATATTTTTGCTGTTACAGAAAGTGTGGCCTCTAAAAGTCCTTGTTACTTATGTGCTAGAATGAGAAGAGGACATTTATATAATTGGGCGAAAGAACATGGATGTAATAAAATAGCTTTGGGTCATCATTTTGATGATGTGATTGAAACAACTTTACTTTCGATGTTTTATGGTTCGGAAATTCAAACAATGATGCCTAAACTTCACAGTGATAACTTTCCTGGATTAGAACTTATTCGGCCACTTTATTTAGTAAAAGAAGAATCTATTTTAGCTTGGAAGAAATATAATGACTTATCTTTTATTAATTGTGCATGTCAGTTTACTAAAGAGAATGCTGTTAATCAAAATGATAAAAGTAAGAGAAATGAAATGAAAAAGATTATTCAAATGTTAAGAGACATGAGTCCTGATATAGATTATAATATTTTTAAAGCTTTAGATAATGTAAATTTGAATTGTGTATTGGGTGTTCGAGAAAATGGAATTCATAAAAGTTTTTTGGATGATTATGAAAAGTAAGGAAGTGTAGGAAGATGAAAAAATTTAAAAATGTTTTAGAAATGTTAAAGTATAATTTGAAAGCATTGGTGTCTTTTGAACTTCTTTATAAAATGATTACTTCGATTATCTTTGTTCCTTTATTTCTTTCTTTGTTTCATATGACAATGAAAGTCACAGGATACTCTTATTTAACTTTAGAAAATGTATTTTCTTTTATATTAAATCCAATTACTATTGTTATGATTTTGTTACTCATTGTTTTCATGACATTCTATTCTTTAATCGATATCAGTGCAATTATTCTCATATTGGATTCTTCTTATCATAAAGAAAAGATTACCGCAAAAGAAGCATTTATAATGTCTATTAAAAGCGTAAAAAAGGTATTTTATCGTAAAAATATTTTAATTGCTTTTTTGGTTTTGTTTTTAATTCCTTTTTTACATTTAGGAGTATCTTCTAGTTTTGTTTCCACAATTCAAATACCTGAATTTATTATGGATACGATTCGAAGTAATACGATGCTTTTTAGTTTTTATGCTGTAGTTATTCTTTTGCTTTGTATTTTACTTTTTCGATGGCTTTATGCGATTCATTACTTTATTTTGGAAGATAAGAATTTTAAAGAAGCAAGAGAGAAAAGTAGTAAATTAAGTAAGAGTCATAAAATCAAAGATTTTTTAGTAATTCTTTTGATTCAGTTTTGTACTTTTGTACTTTATATGATTTTTGTTTTTATTGGAATACTCATTATCTTCTTTGTACATAAGATTTTTGGAAATATGAATTTGTTTGGTAATTTAACGATGACTATTCTTTGGATTTATATCGCTTTATCATTTCTTATTTTTACTCTTTTATCGACGCCAATTAGTTATGCTTCTATCAGTGTATTATTCTATTCTCATAAAAATCAAAAGAAAGAAGCAATTAAAAAAATTTCTATTCCTCATGAAACAGTGAAAAAACAAAATAAAGTCTTTGTTGGATTTAAAGTGGCAATTGTTTTATTAACAATTACTTGTGGGACGATACTCACTTATTCGATTTTAAATGGAAAATATAATTTTAATATTGAGTATGTAAGAAATATGGAAGTTACTGCTCATCGTGGAGCATCTGTTTTATACCCTGAAAACACCATGGCTGCTTTTCGAGGTGCTAAAGAGCTTGGTGCGGATTGGGTAGAACTTGATGTTCAACAAACGAAAGATGGACGCCTTATTGTTTTACATGATACCAATTTAAAAAGAACAACTGGTGTCAATAAAAACACTTGGGAAGTGACGTATGATGAGATTAAAGAATTAGATGCTGGAAGTTTCTTTCATGTTGATTTTAAGGGAGAAAAGATTCCTTTGTTAGAAGAAGTTTTAGATTATGCAAAGAGTGAACATGTGAAACTTAATATTGAACTAAAACCTACGGGAAAAGAAGTTGATTTTGAGAAGTCTGTTGTCGATACTATAAAAAGATATGGAATGGAAGAAGAATGTGTCGTGACTTCGCAAGTGTATGAGGTTTTAGAAAATGTGAAAAAGTATGATGCAAGTATTCATACTGTGTATGTTATGAGTCTTGCTTATGGAGATATTACAGAGCTTACGGCTGCTGATCATTTTAGTATTGAAGCTTCTAATGTGAATCAAAGTTTAGTGAAAAAAGTGCATAATGCTGGAAAAGAACTTTATGTTTGGACGGTGAATACCGAAGAAAATATGAAAAAAATGATTGAACTTCATGTGGATAACTTGATTACGGATAATATTACTCTTGCAAAAGACACCATTACGAAGAGTAAAACAAGTAATATCATTCAAGAATATATTCATTTTATTGAAAAAAATTTTTAAACTCAAGTTTTGTTTCGTGTTCAAAATGACTTTTGCATTCTAAAATGGAGTGTGAAAGGAGAAAATATATGAATCAAGAACGTATTGGAAAGTTTATTGCCGAATGTAGGAGACAAAAGAAATTTACTCAATCAGAGGTGGCTGAAAAACTTGGAGTCACAGATCGTTCGGTGAGTAATTGGGAAAATGGAAAGAATATGCCTGATTTGTCTTTATTAAAACCACTTTGTGAAATTTTGGATATTTCTATTAATGAATTATTAAGTGGAGAAAGACTGGGTGAGGAAGAATATCAAGAAAGATTTGAAGAAAACATTGTAAATACCATTGATTATTCTACTAAAAGAATGACTCGATATAAAAGTGTAATTTCTTTATTGTTTCTTCTTTTTGGACTTTTTATATCTCTATCGGCGATTATGATTTTTCCTAGTGAAAGTAGTTGGGGTTCTATTTATTCGATTATTGGAATTCTTGTGTTTATGATAGGAATTTCTAGAATAACTCATTTTTTAAAATGGTATTGGCGACTTGGAGTTATGATATTCATTTTTGTTTTTACGATGAGTGTTTTGTTATTTGCTGATTACGTAAATGTAAAACTTCATCAAGTTGCTCCCATGTTTCGAATGACGACAAAGACTACGGGTGATGTGATTTACTATGATACTTTATTCTATGATGTTTATCGATGCTATTTTGATGAAGAAAATGAGTATTGGGTTGTTACAGAAAATGGACAACCTAGTGTGAATGATTTGATAGATTATTGTCATTAATATTTTACTGTAAAAAGACTTTATGATGAAATTCATAGAGTTTTTTTAGTTTTCAAAGTTTTTCAATTCGTGTATAATAGTCATTACTGGTGATGCATTATGTATGAAGTTCGAGCAAAAAGAGGAAAGAGTCTTATTGAAGATATGGATAATTATACGGTTGTTGATATTGAAACAACAGGACTTGATCGAAGATATAATAAGATTTTAGAAATCAGTGCTTTAAGGGTACGTGATAGAAAAGTGGTAGATGAATTTTCAGAAATTATTAATCCTCATGAACCAATTCCCTCTTTTATTAGAAATCTTACGGGAATTACCAATGAGATGGCTAGAGAAGGATTAGAATTAGAGGATGTATTAAGGAAATTTAAAGAATTTTTAAAAGATGATGTGATTGTCGGGCATAACGTGAATTTTGATGTTAATTTTTTATATGATAATTTTAAAATCGTTTTGAAAGAAGAACTTACAAATAATTTTGTGGATACTCTTCGAATATCTAGAAGGTTACTTCCAGAGCTTAAGCATCATCGGTTAGATGATTTAACAGATTATTTTGGAATTGAAATGCGAGATAAGCATAGGGCGTTGAATGACTGTGTATTAACAAATAAAGTTTATTTACATTTATGTGAGATTGTTTATGATCGGTATGGAAGTTGGGAATCTTTTCAAGAAACTTTTAAGTATCATCGTTCAAAAAATTATGTTGAACTTATGGAGAAGTCAGTGGTAAAATAGAAATAGGAAATGAGGAGAGTATGTTATGAAAAAATTTTGTATGACATTTTTAGTGTTAGTCTTTATGTTTTTAGTTACAGGTTGTGATGGAGAGGAGCAAAAGTTAGTTTGTATAAGTGTTGAAAATGACGATGGAATGAGTATAGAACAAGTCATTTCCATGACTTATACAGATGATAAGCTTACGCATATGACGATGGAAGTAAATACGAAGGTTACTGATTCCAACGTTCAAGAAAATTGGGAAGGTTTTAAACAAATGATGGATGAAGATAACGAAGAATTTAATCAAGATGGTGTTCGTCTTACAACGGAAGTGAATGACCAAAGTTATGAATACAAAACCATTTTAGATATTGATGTTCTTAATGCAAGTGAAGAAGCATTAAATGAATATGGATTTAGTGATTTAAAGGATGATGATAGTACTTTGGAAAGTAGTAAAGAAGAAGCTGAAAAAGATGGGGCGACTTGTGAAATAAAATAGATTCACAAAAGATATGTTATTCCTACTTTTTATTAGTATTTACTATCATTTTTCCCAAGTGGGAAAAATGGTTTGAAGGTGACATGTTGAATAAGTTTCAAAAAGTTCTTTACAAACATATGTTTTAGTAGCAAAATGTGATTAGTTCTTAAGGCAGGGAAGAATCGTTATGAAAGAACATATTGTAAAAATAAAAGAGACTACTAAAACATTTGAGGATATTAAACATGTGAATGAATATGGCATGGAGTTTTGGTATGCTAGAGAGTTTATGACAGCACTTGAGTATAAAAGATGGGATAAATTTATGAATGTTATTCATGCTGCTGAAATTGCTTGTGAGACCAGTAATAATCGTGTTGGAGATCATTTTCTCCACTTGGAGAAAATGATAAATTTGGCTAAAGGTGCTAAGAGAAAAATAATCGATTACCAATTAAGTCGGTATGCTTGCTATTTGATTGTTCAAAATGCTGATCCAAAGAAAGAAACTGTTGCACTTGGACAAACATATTTTGCAATTCAAACTCGAAAACAGGAACTTAGTGAACAAGAATATAATTTGTTAAGTGAGGATGATAAAAGATTTTATCAAAGAAATTTAACTCGTAAAGGAAATTACTCGTTAAATTTAGCTGCTAAAGATGCAGGTGTAAAAAAATTTGATAAATTTCATAATTTTGGGTATAAGGGATTATATGGTGGCGAAACAGCAAATGATATTGCTAAAAGAAAAAAATTAAGATATAGAGAAGACATCTTAGACAATATGGGAAGTGAAGAACTTGCTGCGAATTTATTCCGTATTACTCAAACGGAATCCAAACTAAAAAAAGATCATGTGAATACGGAAGATGCTGCAAATCAAGTTCATTATACTATTGAGATGTGATTGAAAAAAATGGTGGAACATTACCTGAAAATTTGCCTACACCTAAACTTATCGAGATTAATTAAATCGCTGTTAAGTACTTATTAACAAAAGTATACACAATTAATTGATTTTTGTGAATACTTTTGTTAAAATTATATTGGGTGATAAAAATGTTGTATTTTAGAAATGAATTAGACAAGACTCAATATTCTACTTATCAAATCAATAAAGCAATTGAAGTTAAAAAACTATTTAAAGTAGGTCATGGATTATATTCAGATGAAGAATTTGTTAATCCTTTAAAAATCATATTAAAAAAATATCCTAATGCAATTTTTACATCTGATAGTGCATATTATTATTATGATTTAACTGATGTTATACCTGATTATTTTTATTTAGCAACAAAAAGATCGGATAGTAGGATTAATGATAAAGGTATTAAACAAGTATTTATTCCAAATGAGTTATTTGATTTTGGTAAAACAAAAATTGAAATAGAAAATGTTAAAATCAATATTTATGATGAAGAAAGAATGTTAGTAGAATTAATTAGAAAAAAGAATTTAATTCCATTTGATTACTATAAAGAGATAATTATAAATTATAGAAAAAAAGCTGATAAACTTGATATTTATAAAATTCAAGAGTATATTTCATATTATAAAAATGAATCATTATTATATGATACTTTGATGCGTGAGGTGTTTTAATGAATTTAGAAGATTTACGAAAAAAATATCTTGAAAATGGGTTTTCTCTTGCTAATGCTTCAGCAAAAATATGTCAAGATATTATCTTAAATAAAATATCAAAAAGTAAGATGAATAAAAATATAACAATTAAGGGCGGAGTTGTTATGTATGGATTATCTAATGATAAAAGACGAGCAACAAGAGACTTGGATTTAGATTTTATAAAATATTCACTTGCTGATGAATCGATTAAGACTTTTATAGATGTATTAAATTTGGTAAATGATGGTATTAAAGTTTATATAGATGGAGATATACAAGAATTACGTCATCAAGATTACAAAGGAAAAAGAGTTCATGTTATTTTAAAAGACGAAAATGATTTTAATGTTTCTGCAAAATTAGATATAGGAGTGCACAAAAATTTTGATATAAAACAAGATGAATATTGTTTTGATTTAGAAGCAATTAATGAAAGTGCAACACTTTTTATTAATTCAAAAGAACAAATTATTTGTGAAAAACTAAAATCTTTATTAAGATTCGGTATCAGAACAACAAGATATAAAGATATATTCGACATTTATTATTTGATTCATAAAACTAAAATTAATAAAGAGGATTTGTTAAATATAATGAATACACTGATAATTAAAGATACAACAATGAGAGAACGTAATATTGAAGATATAATAAAAAATTTGAATACAACACTTAATAATAATAATTTTAAACGAAGTTTATCAGATGCAAGAAATAATTGGCTTGATATACCTGTTGATCAAGTGATTAATACTGTTATTGATTATTTTAAATCTATGGAAACAGTTGCTATATGATTTAGAATGGATTTTATGGAAAAATGATAGAATATTTGAAAAACTTAAAAACCATTTTACCAAATGTAAGCAAAATGGTTTGTGTAAGTGTAAATGCTGAGAGAAATCAAGGCTTTTTTTCTATTTATTATCAATTTTTTTCTTTTCTTCTATATACTGATAATTTAGATTGTTGTTGCTATTTACTACTGATTCTCCAAGTAAATTTTCTATTTCATTTCTAGTGTTTTTAGCTACTTGTCCACCTTGTCTTGCAACTTTTATGTTTTCTGTTAAACCTTGAGGTTTTGTTTTTTGAGCTAATCTTTTTGTTACTTCTTCACTAATATCTGCTAGAGATACTTCTAAACTATCCATGTTATCTCTTAATGATTCTTTACGAAGTCCTTTAAATTCTTTGTATTCTTTTGCAGTCATTCCAGACCAAGTCTTATAAATTTCATTTGTAAGAATTGCAAATTCTTTGCCCTCAGTGACACCATTTTCTTTCCATACATCTGTTAATTCTTTTCTGTTTTGGATGCTTTGCATTCTTTTGCTTATCCATTTTTCATCATAACCTTTTGCTCTATATAAATCTATTGACCTTTGGGTTGCTAGAGAAGGGTCAAATACTTCATCAATTCTTTCACTACCTAGTTTTGCTAACCATTGTTTTATAGGCTCCGCATTTTTTGACGGAATTGATTCAATAATTCTAAACATTCCTTCAATATCAACAACATCAGTGTTGTAGTATTTACCATCTGAAGCTTTTAATTTCAGTTGGTCACAATTTGTGACCGACTCATTTCCTTCGTCTTTTAAACGACCTTTTAATACATTCCAGTAATGCCTAGGATTTTTGCTGTCAGTTAAAATTCTTACAATATCAACTACACTGATATAGTATTTTTCTTTTTCTTGATCCCACACGGTTCTAATGGTTTCGTCGTTAAATAGTTTGTTAATTAACTGCATTTTTTCTTGATTCATATTATTTCTTCCTTTCTTGACAAATATTATACTTGCCATCTCTTTATGACATTTTACTACGGTTACTTTCAATAAGTCAATAGTTGCTCTACATAATTTTTTTAAAATCATGAGGGTGTTTCAATACTGTAAAATTTATGGTATACTATTGGCAACAAATGTAATTTATAGAAATGGAGGATTTATGAAGAAAACAATATTTATTGTACTATTATGCGATATTATACTGATAGGTTTAGTTGGATGTACACAATCTGAAATTGGTGGAAATTATATTGGAGAAGAATCAACTGCTGAAATAACCACAAGTAGTGGTGTTACAATTTCGATTAAAGAGGGTACACTCACAAATACAGGTGCAACGATATTACTAAAAAATAATGGTGATAAAACTTATATTTATGGAAATCCATATGTACTTGAAATTAAAAAAGATGGGCATTGGCGTCACATAAACGTAGTGTTAAATTTTACAATGCCAGCATATGGTATTAATCCTGGTGAAACAAAAGAAATAGAATTAAATTGGAAAAACGGCTATGGAGAATTAGCAAAAGGAACTTATAGAATTATTAAAGATATTGATTATAAAAAAGAGGACGGAAATTATGAGACATTTAATATTGCGGTAGAATTTAATATTGATACAGATTAAATCATTTTAGGAATGGAGAAGTTTATATGAAGAAAGGTCTAAAAATTAGTTTTATTGTTTTAGTTACTATAGTAGGAGTTGTTGTACTTGATACGTTACAAGCAAAAATCTTTGATAATAGTCCGTTGTTAAAGATAAGAGAAAATTTAGATGGAGGAAGTATTGATTACATAGATAAAGGGTTATTAGTCAATTATTATCATTGTAATAATGATGAAAAAACAACAATTTGGAAAAGTTCAAAATATGCTTGTCCTATTAAAGAAGATGCTGGTTTAGGATGGGCTCCAGATAATATTGATTATTGGATACAAGATGAGGAAGATATCTCTTTTGTTCGTGGTTTGTTTCAAAATTATTCATTTACGTCTGAAACTTGTGATGGACTCAATGATTATTATTTGATTGTTGATGGAAATACTTATGGTATTGAAGTTTATGAAAAAACTGTACATATTACAGTACCTGGAAAAGAAATTGTTTTAAATGAACTTGATAGTGAGCATATCATTCAGGTTATTCAGAAATGGCAAGAAAATTACCCAGCTAGAGAGATTACTTTAGAAGATATAAATGACAAAATTGGAAATTATTTAAGTAATTATCCGGTTTCTAATCATGCTTATAGTTATGTGGATGAGAAAAAACAAGTTGTTGTAGTAGGTTTGGTTGAAAATAATCAAGAAAATCAAGATGATTTTATATTTAAAGTTTTTTCTAACTGCTGTGGTTCAGAATACATACAATATATAAAGAATCATTCTCTTATAGAATTTAAAACTTCTAAATCTGTATTTGATGCAGAAGTTGTTGAGGTTAAAGATAAACGTCTAACTGTGAAAGTATTAAGTAATAGCGATGCTTTTAAAAAAGGTGATCTTGTTATTGTGGGTATTAGCGATGTTATAGATGACTTGGATGATTCTTATAAGTTTTGGAAAAATATAAGAATTACATTTAATGGGCTTGCTAATGAATCAAATCCTCCTCAGATAGGTGCATATAAAATAGAATCTATATAATACTAATAAAATGGAGAGACTATGAAAAAAATAATAGTAACTATAGCATTATGTTGTTTATTATTAATTGGGTTTACTGGTTGTAAAAATATGGGTAATGTGACCAATGTTAAAATTAAAGAGGTTGATTCTGAAATTTATTCTAAAGAAGATATTGAAGATGCTATTCAAGTCATTATAAATGATTTTAAAGATAATTGGGGCGGTTGTACATTAAACGAAATCTATTATATAGGTGATGAAAGAAATCATGATTTTATAGAGTGGGCAACAAAAAATAATAAAGAGGAAGTGATCGTACTTACTTCTCGCTTTACTGTCGGTTCTTATGCTAAAGATAAATCATTAAATCTTAATAGCGAGTATACTAACTGGAATTGGATTTTAGTAAGAAACAAAAATGAAAGCTGGCAACATATAGATCATGGATATTGATAATATCAAATGTAGAAATGGAGAATTTATGAAAAAAGGTTTAAAAGTTATTTTGATTGTTCTAGGAGTTTTGGTTGGAATTGTTTTACTAGATACATTACAAGCAAAAGCCTTTGATCATACTCCAATATTAAAAATAAGAGAGAATTTAGATGATGAAAGCCTTGCTTATATTGATAAAGGACTATTTGTAAATTATTATCATTGTAGTAATTATGAAAAAGTGACTACTTGGAAAAGTGTAAAATATACTTGTGCAGTATTTGAACAAAATAAAAAATTTTCTGACGTTGTTCAAAATCTTAATGTCCCGAATGGTTGGCATTATGAAGAAGTGAAGAATGAAAAAGGGGAATTTGAATTAAAAATTTATAAAGATTCTTTAGAACGATATGCTGTATTTAAAGTATCAAATAATCCTTTAGGTGTTTGTGGGACAGGTCTTACAACAGATGTTTTACTTTTAGATAATGGATATACTGCAGATGTCGGATCATATGATGACAAAACATGGAGTTATATTTCTTTTCCTTTTGTGAAATATGTTTTCATTTTGAATACTTCTTTGAATGAAGATGAGTCGAGTGAAATGTTAGAAATCATAAAAACTATTGATTTTTTTGAAGATGATCAAGATTGAATTCATTTCAGAAATTTACTCGAAATGATTTATATTGAAAAACATTAAAATGTTAAAACTCTTTGACGAAGTTCAAAAGGTCTTTGGTAGATTTGTTAAGTACTAATTATTTATAATTGTAGGTGAAAGGAGAGAAATATGTTAGGCGAAAAAATATTAAAATTAAGAAAAAAACAAGGTCTTTCACAAGAACAATTAGGTGAACAAGTAAATGTTACAAGACAAACAATTTCTAATTGGGAGTTAAATGAAACAGCTCCTAATCCAGAACAATTAAAATTATTATCTAAAGCTTTAAATGTAAGTATTGACGAGTTATTAGATAATGAAAGAAAAGATGTTTTAATAAATAAGGTAAGCAATACCGAAAGATTAGCGAGTATGATAATTAAATTCTTAAAAGTGTTTGGAATCTTATTTATCATTTATGTTGTATTTATTGTAATTGCGATGATTGGGTTAGGAATTTATAGTTATAAAACAAATAGTAAGGTAGATGTAGGTAATGTTTTAAGTAGTGCAACTATGGTATGTACTTTAAATAATGAACAATATCAAATAGAACTTGGTACTGATAATTATTTCAAATGTGATTATTGCTCTAGTCAAATGACAAAGGAATTAAAAGAAATAGTTGATTTTAATCATCTTGATGATTCAATTAGTCATGTAGAAGAATATTTTTTAAAGAACAATGGAATTTGTGATTAAATAGTTACCATTTATATGAGCAAACTTTATATGAGATTTGCTTTTATGGAAACACTTTTAAAAGATTATCATAAATATCCTAAATATGAGTCTATTACAATACCTCTTACAGGTAGAAAAATTGTTGAGGGAGAAGTTAAAGACCCATATATTATCTCATTAGATATTAGTCCAGAATATAATCAAAATCATGAACTGATTTCTTATACTGTATTTATAAAATCTCTATCTTTAGGCGAGACAACATTTGAATTAAAAATTACAAACTCTGATAATGGAAATATAGAAGAAGTTAAAAAATACAAAGCTATAGTTACAAAAGACTTGGAAGTAATTATAAATCAAATTTAGTTATTCGAAAAAATTGAATAACTGATTTAGGTGATACAAATTTAATATGCTATGTAATGGTTCAAAATTGATATAGATTATTTTTATAATTGGAAACAAAAAATATTGAATTAAACTAAAAGTAAACCTTTGGTATGTTTTATAATAAGTTTAAAAATGTTATAGTTTTTCTTGAAAGGAGCAAAAAATATGAATCAAGAGAATATTGGTAAGTTTATTTCTAAACAAAGAAAGTTAAAAAACTTAACTCAAGAAGAAGTAGCAGAAAAACTTGGTATTACTAAAAATGCTGTAAGCAAGTGGGAAAGAGGTCTATGTTTAATGGATATGTCTTTACTGAAACCACTTAGTGACATATTGGGTGTTAGTGTAAATGATATTCTTGCGGGCGAAATGATTAAGGATAAAGATTTAGAAAAGAAGAGTGAAGAGAATATTATCAAATTAACAGAATTAGTAAATTTAAAATCTATGAAATATGGTATTATTGGAATGGCTTTGTTTTCTATCATTTTAATGATTATTTCATTTCTTAAAGATACTCCAATGGCATCGATTGTGAGTTTGCTTTGTGCTTATAACACTGTTACTTTTTTAAGTCGTTATCAAATAAGAAAAGATAAAATTGATTTATTTACGGGAGTCATGTTCTTTATTGCTCTAATTTGTAATACGATTGCTTTTCTATTATCTTAACTTGGTGTAACCTATTGATTCAACTCATCGAAAAATTTGACTAGTTCAAAATAAGAAAATGTAATGTTGAAAGATTATCAAGTGAATTTGATAGTCTTTTTCATTTGTATTGACATCTGTGTATAAACTGTATATAATTAATATATACAAAAGAGGTGAATTATGGAAATTATAATCAGTAATTCAAGTGGAGTTCCCATTTATGAACAAATTAAAGAACAAATTAAAGTGAAAATTGTTTCGAACGAACTTAAAGAAAACGAATTATTACCTTCTATTAGAACATTAGCAAAAGACCTTCGTTGCAGTGTCATCACAACTAAAAATGCTTATGAAGAATTAGTAAAAGAAGGTTATGTAAAAAATGTTCCATCTAAGGGTTTCTATGTTGCAAAAGTTAATAAAGATGTTGTATTAGAAGAACAATTAAATAAGATAGAAGAACTGATGGATAAAGCAGTGGCTATTGCTAAAATGAATCATGTGAATAAAAAAACATTAAATGAAATATTAAATATATTGTATGAGGAGGATAAATAGAATGGAAAATGCTTTAGAAATTAAAAATTTATGTAAAAAGTATGATGATTTTGAACTTAAAAATGTATCATTTCATTTACCTAAAGGGATGATTATGGGTTTGATTGGTGAAAATGGAGCTGGAAAAACAACAACGATTAAAGCTATATTAGATATCATTAAGTCTTATAAGGGAGAAATTAAAGTTTTTGGATTAGACAATCGGAAGAATGATAACAAAATCAAAGAAGATATTGGAGTTGTATTAGATGATATGTTTTTTCCAGAAATTCTGACACCAAATGATATTAATGATTCTATGAAAGGTATTTATAAAAATTGGGATACTAAAATGTTTTATGATTATTTAAAAGAATTTTCATTATTACCTAACAAACAAATCAAAACTTTCTCAAAAGGAATGAGAAAGAAACTGGAAATCGCAACGGCATTATCACATCATCCTAAACTTTTAATCCTAGATGAACCAACAAGTGGACTTGATCCGGTTGCACGTTCGGAAGTCATTCAAATATTTCAAAGTATTCTTGAAAAAGAGGAATGTTCCATTTTACTTTCTAGTCATATTACGACTGATTTAGAGCATATTGCAGATTATATTACTTTTATAAATCATGGAGAAATTGTGTTATCTAAGACAACCAATGAATTATTAGATGAGTATGGGATTGTCAAATGTACTGAAAAAGAATTTAAGAGTATTGATTCAAAAGACTATATTAAATATAGGAAAGAAAAATATGAATATGAAGTATTGGTTTCTAATAAAAAAGATTTTAAAGCAAAATATCAGATAGAGGTCATAGATAAAATTACTTTGGATGACCTTATGGTTTTGATGATTAAGGGGGAAGAATAATGATTGGATTTATGAAAAAAGACTTTGCGATGATTAAAAGTAATTTGAAATTATTGGGAGTCATGTTTGTTTTGTTTGCAGTCATGGATTTTATTGGTAAAATGGATATATCATTTATCTTACCATTTCTATGTGTCATGATAATGATTTCTACATTTAGTTATGATTATTATAATAAGTGGGATGCTTATTCTATTTCACTCCCTAATGGAAGAAAAAACAGTGTGAAGTCAAAATATATAACAACCATTTTAATGACTCTTATTGTTTCTATTATTACCATTCTTTTATCTTTTCTAATTTCTTATATGAATACGAAAACCATCAATTATGAACTAACTTTTATATCTATGTTAGGCAGTATCTTTGGAACTTTGCTTGTTTTTAGTTTTATGTATCCTGCTATTTATAAGTTTGGTGTTGAAAAAGCAAGAATTGGAATATTTGTAGTAGTCTTTGGTATAGCTATTGTTGGTGGCTTACTTAGTCAATATATTGATTTCTCATTTGTGACTAACTCGCTCACATTTTTAGAAGATTATTTAGTCATTATTTTAATAGTCACAGGTATTCTTATGGTTTATATCTCTTATAAAATATCTGAAAAAATATTTAGGAAAAAAGAATTTTAGAAAAGATTTTGTAAGAACAATACAATTAGATATTCAATAAAATTTATATAGTTTGAAAATTAACAAAGAACCTAAATGCAACTAAAAGTTGATAGTTTAAAAATAATTACACATGTATAATTTATTGTGAAAAGGAATGATTTTGAATGAAATTTGGAGATAATTTGAAAAAAATAAGAGTTATGAAAAAACTATCACAAGAAGATTTAGCTGAGAAGGTGGGTGTTTCTAGACAATCGGTAAGTAAATGGGAAACTGGAGATGCTTATCCAACTATGAATAACTTATTAGAATTATGTAAAATCTTTCATTGTAAAATTAATGATTTAGTCAATGATAGTATTATTGATATGGATTTTCTTGGAGATGAAGTGAAAACGAAAGTTGTCAGTTTAAAAAAAGAAGAACAAAAGAAAATGAAGGTTTTAAGTAAAATTATTTCAATTATCTCTAGAATAGGAAGAATATTCTGCTATATCGCGATTCCTTTCCTTTGTGTCATTTTGATTGCAGCTCCTTATTTCATTCAGAAAGTTGAAATAAGAGATAATCAGTTAACTTTAAATATATCAAATCATAATGTCAATCTTATAGAAGAAAACGATAAGTTGGTTTTAAAAGTGGGACCGTTTGTTTTAGCAGATGCTGATAAAGAATTTTTAAATACTAAAGTTGTGTCCATATTTGAAAATCTCAGTAAAGCTAAAATTATTGGTTATGTTGAAACTGGTTTTGCTACTTTACTTGTTATCATTCTTTTAACATTTATTATACTCAAACATTTAGAAACGTTGTTTGATAATATTCATAAAGGAGAAACACCATTTACTTTAGAAAATGTGAGTTTAATTAAAAAAATGGCTTGGAAAATGATTATCATCATTCTTATGAGAAATATAAGTGGTGGGATGTTTGAACTATTATTAAGTACAGAACTGAATTTTCAGTTTGATACTTATGATTTAGTTGAAATTTTATTCTTATTTAGTTTATCTTATATATTTGAATATGGAAGATTGCTTGGGCTTGAAACAAAGGCGCAGATGTATGGTGATAGTAATGAATAGAAAATGTTTTAGAGCAAATTTTATATAAGATTTGCTTTTTTCTTGTGCGACACGCATGTGTTAAAACTAGGATATGAAAGATATCTGTGGGCTTGGTAGTAGGAACCACTAGCCAAAGACAAGGGTGTCTATCGTGAGATGGAATCTGAAGGAAGTTGGAGGCAAAGTCTCGGCTCGACGGATAGAAATCACATATTAAGGCTGTATAAATTGGATGAGGCTGCAAGACAAACTGAAATCCGATACTACACGAGGTTTATGCAGTAAATGTGGCGAGTAGATGAGAGGAAAGTGTTAACACTTACCGTGTGAGGTCTTGATGGTATGCTATCTAATAAGTGATTATAAGATTTATTAGAAAAGTAACCTATATAGAGATATATAGCTGAGCATCAAGAAGTCAGTTCTTGTCATAGTAGTAAAGAAATATAGGAAATCATAAAGAGCGAAGGACAAGACGTTAGATAGTATCTGTTATGAAACATGAGGAAAATAATAAAAAGCCAGACAAGTTAAAGAAAAAAACTCTCACTTACAAGAGTATGTTGGAAACAGAGGGTAGTAAGTAGCAGGTGATTTATTTTCGTTACGTAAAGTAGTAACAATAAGATATGTATTTAATGAACCGCCGTATACGAGAACCGTACGTGCGGTGGTGTGAGAGGACGGCAGTTAGTCACTGCCTCCTACTCGATTGGTATAATCTTTCTTTTTTGTGTTCATTAAAGCATATTGACACACAGCAAAATGTATTGTATAATCATTTTTATCAGGAGGGATTTTATATGAATGAAAACAAATTAGAAACGATTTCAAATCTATTTGAAGGGAATGAAATAAGAAGTATTTGGGACAGTGAAAAAGGAGATTATTATTTTAGTGTGGTAGATGTTATTGCTGCATTAACCAATGCTCATATACCGAGAAATTATTGGAGTGATTTAAAAAGAAAACTCCAAGAAGAAGGAAGTCAACTGCACGAGAATATCGTGCAGTTGAAAATGACAGCACAAGATGGAAAAATGCGTAGTACTGACACTTTAGATACAAAAGGAATATTAAGACTTATTGAGTCAGTTCCTTCGCCTAAAGCAGAAGTGTTGTGTACAAAATGACATTGAATAAAAAAATACAAGACATACTTTATTTTAAAGGAATTATTGATTTTAAC
>CANPXO010000021.1 GCA_947586205.1 uncultured Bacilli bacterium | reverse complement strand
CATCTGCCCTGCACGCAGAGGGTCGCGGGTTCGAGTCCCACGTCCTCCACCAATATGAATTTATCCTCGTATTTACGAGGTTTTTATTTTGCTCTGGTCTTGTTTTGGTCTTATTATGAAAACAGTTTTTATTAATTTAAATAATGATATTTATAATATTCATAGAGTAAACAACAGTTTTCTTTTACAAATTCTATATTTTTTTCAATTAATATTTTTAATATTTCACTTGCTTTCGTTTGATTTTTTAATCTTAATATATGAATTTTATTTGGTTCTATCACTTTATTTGACAATGTATGCATGTTCCAATACTCCATTTTTTCATCTAAAATATTGCTATCATAGGCATAAAGGCTTTCAATAAATGAAGATGGATAATGGGAAAACTTTTTGACTTCATCTACATCATCATAATTGAAATCTATTTTTTCTTCTAAATCTAGAACAAGGTACACACTTTGATCTAAAATTTCTTTTAATTTTTTGTAAGACCACTTATATTTTTTCTTATTTTGATTCATTTTCATAATGATTTTATGAATAATTTTTGGAAAAAAAGGAACTTTTAAAAGAAAGGCTCCTATATAATAAATCAAATTACTTATAGGCTTTGCAACTAACCATTTTAGCCAGGAATCCATAATTACTAGGGCTCCTCTATCACCAATAGTAAAAAAGATTTTTTTCGTTTTTTCAATCACTTTCGAATTTTTTCCGATTTTTGGTTGTAATCCATTTATACAAATACTATCAAGATTATCTATACTAGTATAATGTAAAAAAATATGATTATTTATTTCATCTAAATCAATATAATCAAGATTACTAATACAACTTTGCATGATATCACCTAAATATAATCATATCATAAAATTAGTTTTGTTATTTGAAATAATCTGTAAATTGTTATTTAAAACTTTATACAAATCTAATTGCCATTATATTCTATATTTTATATGATAAGAAAAAAAGATAAGCTTTTGGTAAACTTATCTATATTTGATTTGAAGGGCATCAATGGTCTTGCCATAAATTCCAGCATAGCCTTCGTTTGTTTCATCTACTTTGGAAACCCAAGCAAGCCAAGAACCGTTTTGGATGTGTACTCGGTATACGACTCCTTCAATTTGTACTCCATCAATCTCGTTTCCTAAGTTTCCAGCATAGTCACTTCGATTTTCCACCCATGGAAGCCAATAGCCTTTTGTTTTATCATGAACACGAATGCGATACTTATCTAAGTAAATTCCACCCATGGCGTTTTGAAAATTTCCGGCATATTCGGTTGTATCAATGGCAACTTTAGGTAACCATTTTCTTTTAACATTATCATAAGATTCATAGTAATATTTTTGCTCTTCACCAGGTAAATCTTTGTCTAAATAAGGTGTGGGGTCAATTCTTCTGTCAGATGGATTACGAACCTCAAAATGTAAGTGAACTCCGTAGGCGTTTCCTGTATCTCCCATGTATCCTATTTTCTCACCACGTTTCACCAAATCGCCTTTTTTCACATATACTGTTCTTAGATGAGCATATAAGGTATAATAGCCATCATTATGTTTTATCTTTACATAATTTCCATAACTTCTTGTTCCGGTCGAACCTTGGGCATTGGGAATTCCTGTTTGAACTTGAACGACCTCACCATCGGTATGTGCAATAATCGTATCTTGCTGATACCACTTTTTTACGACGTCCACTCCATTATGAACACCAGAACGATATCCATTTGTAATCTGATTTTCACCAGAGAGTAATACACGACTCATAAATCATCATCCTTTCTATGATAATTTATGAGTTTTTTTCATATTCGTCCGTTTCTTTATCACAATTTTTAAATTTTGGCATAGAAAAAGACTTATTCGTTATCAGATTCACTTACAACAGTAATAAGTCCTTTTTCTAATTCTTCTAATGCTCTTCCAATCGTGCGTTTATTTGTATATTCTTCTTCAGGAAGTTGATAATGATGATGTTCTAACATTTCTTTACTTCGAATAGAAGCTACGTGCACGAGTTTGTACTTTGAGTCTACTATCGTTAGTAGTTTATCAATGGAAGGATATAGCATAACTATCACGTCCTTACATTAATATCATACTAGAAAAATAATCATTCATACAAGAAAATTGGCAAAATTGACAACTATTTGACAGGTTCTTCAGCAACTAATTCTCTTAGAGCTTGTAAGATTTCTACCATCGCCCATGTATCTTGTTGGCAATAAATACGAAGAGCTTCTTTCTTTAATGCAAGTTCTTCTTTACTCATTTTATCATAGTTTGCATATTCAACAATTGCTTCTGTCCCGTTTTTTACGACTAAATTTTTATAAGATAAATCACTAAAAACAGGCAACGTTTTTTTAATCGAGAACGACCCACCTAACTTTTCATTATAGTAATTCATGGTTTCGATATCTTCCCCTTCAAAGCCTAAGCTTTTGTATAACTCTTTATTGTTATTGACAAGCCATAGAAGGTCATATCCTCTTTCTCTTAATTTAAGTAGAGGTTCACGATACTCAGGGAACATATGCGCAAGCTCTTTAATTCTTCCCTTTTCAAATCCAACATTTTGAGCAAACAATGTTCCTTTATCAGGGTCCATGTATTTAAGCATTAACTCTATCATTTCTTCTCGTTCATCACCAGTCGTCTCCGCGAGGAAAATGACATTATCTTTTTGCTTATCGCAGACACCAGGAGCCGACTCAATATGAAGACTAAATTCAAACGGACTTTGAATATAAGGCCATTCGCCTTTAAACCTTGGAACAGGGCAAGGCATGGTTTCAAAATCTAAGTGATAAATCGGATATTTTAAATCTTTAATCGCTGCAGCTATTTTTTCACGATTCACATAAACCGTATGATTTTCGGTACACTCTCTTTGAATTTTATGATTTGGTCTTGTAATCCATTCTTCAGGAACATCTAATAAATGGATATATCCTTCATTAATGAGTTCTAATCCTTTAATCCTGGTTCCATCTTCTTTTAAAAAGCCAAACCCATTATTCATATAACTTAAACTACTATTTTTTTCAGGAATAAAACTTCCACAAGTGGGTTTAAAAAACTTACAAACGTTATAGGTTTTCATTCCACATGATGGTCCAAGTGGAGTTTTTGATACATCCATTTCTTCTATATAACGTTCTAGACTTTCTCTTTCAGCTCGAATAAACTTTTGATATTCTTCGGTCACTCCATCCATTTGGAAAAATGCTATCAGTTCATTCCCGTCCTCATCAGGATTATATACAGCTCTTCCATTTTCATAAGTTCCATCAAAAATATATTTCGAATTTAAAACGGCTAAATAATAATGAATCGGTTTCTTCATTCCTTTTGGATTTTCTTCTAATTCTCCTTCGATCATCATTCTTTGAACAGCTAGGTCATGGGTATATTTTCCTATTCCATAACGGTTAAAAAGTTTCTCTCTTTTTGCTTCATAATTTTCCAAAGACATCTCTTGTTCTAAAGGGTATCCAGGAATTTCACCTTTTAAAGTAAAAATATTCCCTTGTTTCAAAAAAATCGGATATTTCTCTCCACCTCTGGCTTTTAGACTTGCCTCCAGTTCTTCATATTTTTTAGAAGTGGTTGCTTTCACCTCAATGATGTTAATCGCGTCATCCGTCTCATTATAAACATCGACATAACAAAGATAATGAATTCCATGTAAAGAATAATCAAAAGAAACTTGATCTTTTGTTTTCTCAGCATAGATGGTATTTCCACCAAAAACTTTTACGACCAATTTTCCAGCTTCTTCTTCGACTCGTTTATAATAAGGCATCATGGCCTCTAATTGCCGATTTACCACTTCGGTATGGTCTATTTCTTCGCCTTCTTCATTTGTTTCTAGCATCGTGTCTAATATTTCTTGGAGTTCTGCTTCTTGTTCAGCATTTTTATATTCTTCATATGTTATATCAGCATCTAACTTTTCACTTTTTAATTCTTCTAAAGCTACATATCTTCGACATCTCGTATAATTAATAAAATCTGTTTTGGTAATTGCCATTATTCAACAACCTCAGCATGAAAACTTCCATTTTCTTTTGTAATTTTTATTTTGGCATTTTCTTTTTCTTTATCTCCTGTATCACTTAAAAAACCAGCTTCAATTAAATCACTTCCAAAAATAAAATTTTCTTCCTCTTTCATTTCTTCTTCATGCATTTTGGCATAGTACTCTGCAGCTAAAGTTAAATTATGAACTCTTTCATTCGTGATCGTTTCTTCATTCATAATTTCTTCATAAGCAAAAGAAACTCTTGTAATTGCGACTCCAAACACTACAGCAAGAATGGCACTTAAAATAATTAATTCTTTCACAGCATATCCATTTTTTTCCATCATTCTACAACAACCTTTCTTTCATAGTTATTGTATCATAACGGAAAACAAAAAAAAAGAACTTTGCATTCTTTTTTATAAGACATCTTTAATTGTTACATCGTAGTTTCCATTGGGACTGCTAACTTCCACAACTTCACCTTTTTTGTGACCAATGACAGCATTTCCAATAGGACTTTCATTAGAAATTTTATTTTCAAATGGGTCAGCTTCTAGAGAACCTACGATTTCATAAGTATCTTCTTCGCCATCATCGTATAAAATAACAACTTTAGAACCTACGGAGATAGCGCCTTTACCATCTTTCTCAGCAATCGTACTATGTTCTAGTTTATATTCAAGTTCTTTAATACGTGCCTCAACTTGGGCTTGTTCATCTCTTGCAGAATCATAATCGGCATTTTCAGATAAATCTCCTTGAGCTCTCGCATCTTTTAAGTCTTTAATAACACGAGGTCGAACTACATTTTTTAATTCATTTAATTCCTGTTCTAACTCTAAATATCCTTGTGGAGTTAATACAATGGATTCTTGTTTCATTTTTCATCATCACTTTCCTTAAATTTCCATGAAATCCATAATACTATAAGTTTTATTGTTTGTCAAATATTTTTAATCGCATCATGTCAAATTTGTCTAAAATTTGGTCTACTGGTAAATACATGATTTCCCCAGGATGGTTGGCAACCGAAACAACTTCTTTTTGCTCATTCTTTATTGTATGTATGGTATAGGTAAAAGTTTCCGTTTGTGGCCCGAAAAATTCCACGACATCGCCTATTTTAAAATAATTTCTTTGTTCTACTTTTACTAGTTTTTCTTCTTTATCATAATCTAAGACTAAACCTAGAAAATCTTGGTTCGAAGATTCTTCTCTACCTAAAAAATATTGTTCTTTTTCGGTTGGTAACCCTCCAAAAAACTGAGGTGTCGAATCACGATTGGCACATCGATTTAATATTTTTAAAGCATATTCTGTATCTTCTTTGGTAATCGTTCCATCTAAAATTTTATCAATTAATGTTCGATAAGTCAAAATTACAGTCGCGATGTAATAAATGCCACGCATTCTTCCTTCGACTTTAAAAGAATTCACTCCAATATCCATCATGTCTTTGATATATGGTATCATATTCAAATCTTTACTTGTCATACTAAATGCTTGATCATCCGTATCAAAAGTCCACCTACATATCTGGGCGCATCCTCCCCGATTTGCATCACGATTAGTTGTCACATTGGACAACACACATCTTCCAGAAATCGAAGTACACATCGCCCCATGAATAAAGCATTCGAGTTCTAAGCTCGTTGCTTCTTTAATTTTTTTGATATCTTCCCTACTTGATTCTCTTGCTAAAACAATTCGCGAAACTCCAAGAGATTTATAAAACGATGCCGCATAAGGATTTAAGACACTTGCTTGGGTCGATAAATGAACTTCTAGAGGAACATTCATTTCATGAATTAAGTTTACAATGTAAATATCACTTACAATGACAGCATCGACACCAATTTCACTTAAACTTTTTAAATAGGAAATAAGTCCTTCCTCATCTTCTTCATGTAAAATAATATTTACAGTGACATAGACTTTTTTATGATACTTGTGGGCATACTCTACCCCTTCTTTGATTTCAGGAATGGAAAAGTTTTTGGCATTCGCCCTCAAACTAAAGTTTTGACCACCAATATAAACGGCATCTGCTCCATAATGAAGGGCAAATTTTAATTTTTCTAAATCACCTGCTGGTGCGAGTAATTCAATCATCTCTCCACCTCCTTAGGAGGAAGTCGGTATATCGTTTTTTGATGCAAGAATCCTTCGGTTGTATTTGGAAGTGGTTTTAGACTTTCGAAATCTTTAAGCCACTTTTCGATATCAATCTCTTCTTCCATCCAATCCAAATTTATAAGATAAGCAAAGACATTGGTACTCCCTAAAAGTTCTCTTCCATCCAAAACTTTTTCATCAAAAACAACTGTCCCATATTCATTTTCGATTAAGTAAAATCCTTTGGTTGTTGTTTTTTCTCTTACTCGGTACTCTCTTTTTTCTTCTAGTTCAAAGTGTCTTGCGAAGTTCGTTAAAAGTTCTCTTCTTGAATACATATAAGGAAGAGGTCCATACGTATAAAGAAGGATTGGTTTCTTCGCTTTCTTTAAAATTTCCAAACATTCTTCTTTGGTAATATCTGGAGAAATCACGACAGAATCCATCCATTTTAAATAAGTATTAATGGTATAACTACTACAATTTGCATGACTCGCCCATAAAATCTTTTGAAGTTTCAAATCTTTCGTAAGTTCATAAACTCCTAAATCTTCAAAAAGAATTCCTTTTTTCTTAGCAAGGCTTGGTAACAACATTTTAAATTCTTCGATACTTTTCGTATCAAAAATACGATTTACATAAACATAAGCATCATTTGGAATCTCATCTAATTCATATTCATGCAGAAAACCCACACAGTAGGACTTGAGTGGATATAAATACTCTACAAAATCGTATTTTTTTGTTTCAATTTTCGTTGGAATGATCAAATATTTATTTTTCATTATGACGTCTCGTACTTAGAGATATGCCATCTCCAATATCATAAAATTTTGTTTCAAATTCTTCATTTTCATTTAAGAAATCAATATACGACTCTATTTTTCCTACTAGTTGTCTTAGATTTTTACTTTCAATTTTATCTTTATTTCCTACATAGCCATGAAACTTTAAATTATCGGTTACAATAACTCCATTTGGTGCAAGAAAATACTCAAACTTTTCAAAAAATTTTCGATATTGTCCTTTGGCCGCATCAATGAAAATCAAATCATATGTGGTACCTTCAGCTAAATTCACTTCTAAAGCATCTTGAAAAACAACATTTACTTTACTTTCAAAACCACATTTTTTAACATTTTTTAAACATTCCATATAACAGGTTTCATCTTTTTCAATCGTTGTCACTTTCACATCAACATCACTCGATGCCATAAGGATTGCGGAATAACCTATTGCACTTCCGATTTCTAACACATTTTTAATATGATTTGTTTTAATAAATTTCATTAAGAAGGCAATTCCTTCTTTTTGCATGATTGGAATATTATGTGCTTTCGCATATTCTTCCATTTCTACTATCAATTGTTTCATTTACAACACACTTTCTAATTTTTATCACATACACCTTGAAGTTCTATGACTTTATTATAAAACTCTTGCCATGTTTCAAAGAAGAAAACTTCTCCTGTACAAACATTAGCTACAAAATAGATGTAATTGGTATTTGTTGGACTGAGTGCAGCCGTGATCGCATCTAAAGATGGATTGGATACAGGTCCAATAGGTAGTTTACCATTCATCGTGCCATCTGTCAAACGGGTATTGTATGGATTTCTATTATTGAGGTCACTGCTGGTAAGTTCGGAACCTAATTCTTTTCGAGCTCCATAGTAAGATGTAATATCACTTTGTAAAGGCATCCCAATTTCCATTCTTTTATAGAAGACTTGTGATGCTTTTTCCCGATCTTCGGTCGTAATTGCTTCATTTTCCACAATAGATGCTAGAGTTAAAATCTCATGAACACTTTTAGAACTACTTTCAAATGTTTCCTTTAATGGAGTCAATTTTGTATTCGTGTGATCTAAAAGAGTTTCAATAATTTCTTTTGGTGTCGCGGTCTCTAAAAATTCATACGTATCTGGAAACAAATATCCCTCTAAAGGATAATACAAACCTGTATTTAAGATATCACTTGTTAAAAACCAATAATCTTCTTTGGTTAAAAGCTCATTTAAGTAATCGACATTATTTACTTGATTCAAAAATTCTTGTTTAGTAAAATCAAAATTTTTAGCCAGAGTCTCCGCATAATCGGTAATTCTTTGTCCTTCTAATAAGGTTACTGTGACAGACTTAATTTTCACATCGCCATTTACAAACTTTTCTAGCATTTGAAGAGGAGTCATGTTTGCACTTAGCTCATACTCGCCTGCTTGGATGTTTGCTTTTTCAAAAAATAAATAGATATCCAGTGCATATTGACTTCGAATTAACCCGGCGTTTTCTAAGTTTTTAGCAACGACCATTTTCGTGGTTCCTGATTCAATCACAAAACTAACCAATTCTTCACTTGTATTTTTGGCTCCAATCCCCCATACATAAAAACCGGCAACACACCCGATGAAAAGGATAAGTATCACACAACTAATAATCAACAACTTTTTCATTTCTGTTCCCCATTACTACTTTCTAATTTAGCGAGTATTGACTCAATAGTATTCCATTCTTCTTCTGTTTCAATCGGATATAATGTTTTTGTCCCGCCATTTTTATCATAAATATTTGCATAAACCTTTATTTCTCCACCCTCTGTTTTAGTGTTATCGGTATAAACTATATAACTTTTCCGAGTCTCTGGTGAATCAAAGGTAAATAAAACTTCACATTCAACCGTTTGTCCAGATTCATCTTTAATCGTAAATACACTTTGATTTACGGCATTTTCTTTCATCTTTCTTCCTCTTTTCTTTTCAAAAATGTTTCTAATATTAAAGTCGCCGCGATGGAATCAATTTCTTTTTTTCTTTTTTGACGGCTTGTATCTGTACTTAATAATATTTTTTCAGCTTCTACTGTGGATAGTCTTTCATCGACATAATGGATGGGCAAGTCAAACTCATTTTTTAATAACTGAGCAAAATTTTCACTTCTTAGTGCAGCATATCCTTCTGAATTATTTAAGTTTTTTGGATATCCTAACACAAAATCAGTAATTTGTTTTTCCACAACAATACTCTTAAGCTCAGTTAAAACACTTTCATATTCTTCTCTTGGAAATTTTAAAGTTCGCATAGGAGATGCGATCGTATTTGTCCTGTCACTTACTGCAACACCTAAAGTCGACGTTCCTAAATCTAAACCTAAATATCTCATTTTAAATATTCTTTCAAAATATAGGCCACAAGCTCTGCTCGGTCAATTGAAGTTAATTTTTCACGAGCATCTTTATAACTTGAGATATACCCTGGGTCTCCACTGATAATGTAACCAACCAATTGATTCACGGGGTCATATCCTCTTTCTTTTAAAATTTCAGCGACTTCTTTTAAAGTCAGTCTTACGTTTGCACTAGCGAGTTCGGAAACATCAAATAAATTTGTATTCTCCATTTTACACCATCCTTAAGTACACTTTCATTTTAACAAAAAATAGTAGAGAATACAAGATATCAATCATGGAAAATCAAGAGACTTCTCTTTAACACAAAAAAAGAAAGTGATACTGCAACTTTCTTAAACAACTTCATAAAAACTTTTTAATCGCTTCAAGCTTTTGTTTTCATATCTCGAAACCATCACTTGAGTCATTCCTAATCTTTTGGCCGTTTCTGATTGAGATAAATCTTCAAAGTAACGATATTCGAGTATTTTTTGTTCCGCATCCGAAAGTGTTTCGATTCCACTTTGTAAAGTTAATTTTTCCTCGAGTGATAAACCTTCTTTACATGGAATAGTTTCCGTTAAACTTCGGGCTTCTTCACTGTTGTTATCAAAACTAATACTTGCTTTTTTCACACTGATGGCTTCCATAATTTGGAACATAGAAAGATTTAAAAATTCTCCGATTTCCACGTACGTTGGAATTCTTCCTATTTTTAAAGCAAGGGTATTCTTGGTAAGTTCAATTTTCTTTGCTAATCTTAATAGTTCTTTGCTTACTTTTACTTCTCTGTCTTTCATTGTAAAATCATACATTTCCCCAAAAATGTAATCATAAGCATAAGTAGAAAACTTAATGTTTCCTTCTTTTCGATAGTTTTTGTAAGCTTTTAAAACTCCTAAAATTCCAGCTTGCATTAAATCTTCAAAGGAAACATTATAAAAGTTTGAAGCAACATGTTTAATAAGTGGTATCTGTCCTTCGATGAGTTCTTCTGTTGTCAAAAATAGTCCTCCTTAAGATTGTATGCGCATACGATATCCAATTAATTCTTGTTTCATTGTGTCTTTTACATTGCAAAGAAGAAAGTTCCCTTTTTGCTTTTTTAAGTATAACTTAATTTTTAACAAAGCACCCTTCCCATCAAAATCAATACGACGAAGACTCTTACAATCACAGACAAAACTTTTAATGTTTTTCTGTTTCATGTAAGGAATCACGTATTGATACACCTTGTAAGTGGTATTCTTTGTTAATGAACCAACAAGTCTTGCATGAAGGCATTCTTCTTTTTGCTCTAAATTAAGAATTAGCATAATATCACCCTTTGCTATTTTAATATAGAGCAATTTTTTATTTTTTTAAACACTTTCGACAAAAGATGTCAAATTATTTTTTTGCATTTCATTCTTAATTTTCTTAAGTTCTCTTTTAGATAATCCTGTAATTTTAGAAATTTTATCGATTCCTACCTCTGGCATTTCTATTAACATATTTTGAGCATCCTCTCTTTTTCCATCAAGTTTGCCCTCAGCAATTCCTGTCTCCTTAATCTTGTTTTCCATTGTAAACATGGTGTTACTAAATTCATCGTCCATAAATCCATTTAAGAAATAATTTACACTCATAAGATATTCTCCTCCCTTTTCTGCATAATCATCTCTTTTTTCTTGAGTTTCTGCTCCTATGAATCTTAATAATGCTATTAATTCATTTTCACCTACAGTATAAGGAATCTTTTTTACTTTGTCAAGTCTTAAAAATTGGATTTCCATTTTGTCTGTAAGCTCATGTTCTAAATATCGAAAGCGATACTTACTTTGCCATTCTTTATGAACCTTTACTTTAACATTATCAATGATATTGATACTAATAAATTTCTTGGCTTTCTTATATTTCTCTCCAACATCAAGTAAACTTCCACTGATTCTTTCTCCATAAAATATGACTTTACTTAAAGCTTCATCATCAAAAGTGGAATAGAGCTCTAGATTGATAATACAATCATCCATATAAATCAAAATATCTCCTCTACAATTCTTATCTCCATCTTTAGTCTTCTCTAAAGTGGTTTCCATCTTCACAGTTATTTTTCCATGTAAAGACCCTTTGGGAAGTCCAAAAAAGATTTCTAAGAATCTTTCTAAAAAGAGAATATTCTTTTCTCTCCCGAAAGTTTCTTTAAATAAAGAATCATCGGTTAAAGGTTTAAATTCGATTTTTGACATTTACATCAACACTCATTTCTAAGGCTGTACTTAAAATACCTCCTATATATATATTCAAAAAAAAGTGCCGATTTCCTTTTTTTTCATGCAAATTTCTTTCAAAAAATTGAAATTTGTACATTTTATTTACATTTTTGATTATTTTCACGAATTTTATTTACATTCTATTTACTTTTAAAAACGTGTAAATATTGTGTATATAAAAATACTTTGCTATCACTTTACTGATATTACAAATCTTTTATTTTTTTTAAGAATTCTTTGCTTTTTAAATACATTCCTGTATATCGATCATAATAAGTATTTAAAAATGTATCAATTTCTTTTTTATATTGTTCTTTAATATCTAATTTGGAAATATTTTTTATATCTACATAGAAAAACATACGAAGAAGTTGAATGGATTTCACAGAGACCAATCGTTCATTTTGATAACAATCTTTGCATATGAGTCCGCCTCGGTCACCATCTATGGTCACGATTTCATTTTTACTTCCACATTCTACACATTCATCTAAGGAAAGACCTACTCCAAGTAAAGGAAGACATTTGACTTCAAAAATATTCGTTAAAACTTCGGGGTCAAAATGCTCATTCATTTTTAATAATGTTTGGATGAGTAGTTCAAAAATAAGTGGACTTTCACTTTCTTTATAAACTTGGGTAGCTAGTTCCGTGACATAGCTTAAATATCCATTTAACAAAAGGTCTTCATGAAAAGATTGTAAAGGATTTATAATATCCGCATCTTTCAAAAGAGATAATTTTCCTTCTTTATAATAAATATAAAAGAACCCATAAGTGTATTTTTGAGTGGAAGTACGCAAGCGACTTTTCATCGATTTCACGCCTTTTCCCATCACACCAATGAGTCCATGTTCTTTGGTTAAGATATTTAAAATAAGTGACGTGTCTCCGTAACTTACTGTACTCACTATAAAACCCGTCACTTTTTCTATCATAATTCCACATCTTTTCCTTTATATTTTAAGTAGTATTTGATTTCACCTGTTTCTTTAAATTTTTGCCAAGCTTCTTCTCTACTCATAATCGCTCTCCCTTTCTATTTTTATCATGGGAGAAACCTCGCTTTTTTATTCACTTTATTTTAAATTTAATTCATCAAACCCTAATTCTTTTAAAATATTTGTTTTTTCTTTCCAGTTTTTCACAGTTTTTACGTATAACTCTAAATAAACTTGCTTATTTAACATACCTTCTAATTCTTTACGAGCTAGAATACCCACTTTTTTAAGTCTTTCTCCACCTTTACCTATCACAATTCGTTTGATGGAATCTCGATCGACAATGATATCGACAGAGATATTCACAATAGAAGGCTTTTCTTCGAATTTGGTTGTCACACAAGTAAGAGCATGAGGAACTTCTTCGATGGTCACATTTAAAAGTTTTTCACGAACGAGCTCACTTGCTAGAAAGCTCATCGGACTACTGGTTACCATATCATCATCAAAGTATTTCATGTCGCCCGTTAAGTATTTTTTTATGACTTCAATTAAATGAGACACATTATCTTTACTTAAGGCACTCACGGGTACAATCTCTTGAAATGGAAATAAGTCCTTATATTCAGTAATGCGGTAAAAAAGTTCTTCTCTGGATAATAAATCAATTTTGTTTAAGACTAAAAGAACAGGAACTTCCGTTTTTTCTAAAGTATCTAAAATATACTTGTCTCCTTTTCCTAAACCCTCTTTGGCATCTACTACAAATAAAATGGCATCTACATCTTTTGTAAGCGAATAACTTTCTTTATTTAAGATTTTGCCTAACCTACTTTTTGGTTTATGAATTCCAGGTGTATCTAAAAAGACAATTTGAGTATCTTTTTCGTTATAAATTCCTTGAATAATATTTCTGGTTGTCTGTGCTTTATCGGATGTAATCGCCACTTTAAAATCTAATATGGTATTTAAAAGAGTGCTTTTTCCAACATTCGGTCTGCCAATTATACTTACAAATCCACTTTTCATTGTAACCCTCCTACTCTATAATATTTTCTGCTGCTAAAATTTCATCTTGTAAATCAAACATCACTTTTTCTTCTTCTTTACTTTTCATATGGTCATATCCCAGCAAATGTAAAAGTCCGTGTACGACTAGAAATGAAAGTTCACGAGTCTCACTGTGGGAATACATGACAGCTTGTTCTTTCATTCTTGGAATACAAACATAGATATCACCTAAAACACGAACCTCACTATGTGAAGTTTCATTATCTTCCAATGCAAAACTAATGACATCAGTCACTTTGTCAATCCCACGATACTCACGGTTTATGGTTTGAATTTCTTCCTCGCCAACAAAAACAATCGAAAACACAGCATTTGTTACATTTTCATGCTTTAGTGTTCTTTCGATCACGGCATCTAAATATTCATAATTTTGATAACCATATTCATCATTAATTGTATATTCATTCATGAAACTACCCCCGACTTCCTTAAACAATATTGATACCCATGACTTTTAAATAGTATATCACCGCGACTATACATAAAAGGATACACAAAATATTGTAGAATGTATCACTTCTAAAAAATCTTGGTAAATGTTTTCTAATTGCTGTAAAGCCAATGTAAAGAAGAAAACCAATTATCGCTCCGACGACATTTAAAAGAATATCATCAACATCAAAACTACGCCCGATAAAGTATTGAACAAACTCTACTGTTGCACTGGTAATAAGACTCACCCATAAAATATGAGACACTTTATTTGCATTTACATATCCGGATACAAAATAACCATAAGGAATGAATAATGCAATGTTTCCTAAAACATTCCAATAGAAACCATACGTTCCAAATTCATAACGAAGAATTTCCGTAAAGGGAATTAAATTAAATCCACTTGTTATGTTTAGTTCTGTATTTGTTAGTAAATGATACAGTAACAAAGCATAAATCACAAAAATCAAATTCAAAAATTCTCGGTAGAAAACAAATTTTTCATTGTTTACACGAATGGATGTCAATCGTATTGAAATAATGACAACCAAAAAGATAGTAAGCATAGGCCAAATTTGTTTTAATGTATTTTCTAGTAAAGTCCATTCCATAGTTCCCACTTCTATTCTATATTTTCATCAAACTCTTGTACCTCTCCAATATTTTCTAGAACCGATACAAAAATCTCTACATTCATTGTACTATTATTTACTTCATTTTTCAAAACTTTTTGATACATTATGCGTTCTTTTTCATCTAAAGTGCTTTTTAACTTGGCAATTCCTTCTTCGACAGCCTTATTTTTGGCTTCTTCTTCTGTATATTTTTTGATTTCTTCTTTGGTTTCATGTTGAATGACAAAAATCAGTTCATTTCCAAAAAGATTTAAAATCGGTTTCTTTTCTTCTTCATAAGTTTCGAGCCGGCTCCTGAAAATAAAATCATCGACATATAAATTTTTAAAACGAAAGTTCCATCTTCTCTTGTTTGTTCTTGTACTCACTTTATATTCCATTGGTACACTTGCTGTAATGGTATACCAAACCTCACCATAAACACTACCTTCCGCACAGACAATATCTTTCACTTCTTCATCTTTTTTAATGAGTCCACTGATTAAGATATCTCCTTTTTTCACGGAATCATTCGTTTTGACATTCGCCATACCCTTACTAAATACCATTTCTTTTACTAAAGCATCTTTTGTAGCTACGATGTGACAAGAAGATTTGGTTTCCTTCTCACTTTCTAACTTTCTTTCTTCAATTCTTACTGTATAATTCATTCCATGAACTTCAATTTCTAACCATTCCAATTTATCTGGATATAAATCCAAAATTTCTTTTTTAATTTGTTTAATTTCTTTATAACTTTTCCGAAACGTATTTTCTTTAATTCCTTTTTCTTTTAAGGTAAGTCTTACGAGTTCTCTTATTTCTTTATTTGAATGAATGACATCAACACTCACCATGATATGAGAAATGATATATAAAAGGATCAGTCCAAAAAGAACTGCTAATATAAAAATACGATGACTCCATAACACTTGTTTTACAAGAGCCCATCCCGTCACATTACTTTTCTTTACTTTCACAAACCATAATTTTTTAAGTTTTGGATAGTCACTTTCATAAATTTTAATAAAAAACTTACTATTCTCTATTTTCGTTTCTAAAACAGGAACTTTCATTTTAAAACATTTGAGTAATAACCTTTCTTTTTTGCTTTCTTCTACTTCTACCCATATGATTGTATCTTTCATCGTATCACCTTGATAGTATTTAGATTTCCTTCAATTAAAATTTCTTTTTTGGTAAGTTTGAGTACCCTAAAATCTTGTCCTAAAATTTCGATTTTAAAATGTTCTAAAACTAAACTTATTTTTTGTTCTTCTAAAACATCAATATCAATAAAGCCAAAGACATGAATACATTTATCCCATACATCAATAAAATAATCTTTATCAAAGAGAAAGCTTTTCATTGTTTTATATAGATGCATGATATCACCTAGGTTATTATATGATTTAAGGAAAAGAAAAAGAATTCGTTAAGGAGTAAGAACAATGCGAAAACTAATATGTCCTTCTGCTGCACCTTCGCTTAGATTAAATGCTGATAAGCCCGCTCCAGCACCTCGCATAAAACCCTCACCACGAGTAAACCACGGCTTAACATGAGAGACAAAATATGCAGTATCTGCATTATAACTTCCTATATCTCTTGTTGGGCCAGATCCTCCATTAGGTTTTTGATAAGTTATACGATAAAATGGTCCAAATTCTTTTGTTCCATCGCCTAGATGACCTCGCCAATATTGATTACTCGTATGATAATCATATAGATCATAATATTTACTTGATGGCCATTCTTTTCCATCTGTTTTACTGACATTACTACTGTCATTAGAATACGGTCCTTTAAATCCTGAATTGTTGTCTTTATTTGACCCAGTTGCAGGGTTTTTATTATCTTGTGTAGCTTGCATAACCCCCATGACATATTCCCAAGCTCCACCAGCCATGTCATAGATTCCTGTATAATTACCTGTTGTACTTGCTACTTGACCCTTTTGATTATAATAATTATAAGAGTTATCTCCATCCTTATACAAACTATCAATTGTTCCATAAATATTACATGACTCTTTTGAATTTGTATATCCACATGTCGGTGCTTCTTTTGCTGAAGATCCTGTAATATAATTCTCTACATTGTTAATTCTTACTTCGTCACATGTTGTCATTCCATCTTTTTCTGTACATCTTCCATATTTACTTTGCGTTAAATAAGCTACGGCTCCCCATTCCATATTCTTCATCATATGACTTTCTAAGTCTCTTTGATAATTATAACTTGTATAAAAAGCATTTGATACATTGATACTTCTCCAACTATATACACTTGGTTTGATAATAACTTTTGTGGATGCTTCTGTATTTTGCTGTGCTCCATCTACTTTCCAACTCTCTGTTGGCATGACACTTCCATCACTATTTTGATTATATCCTGTCTCAAACTTTCCTACCCAAAAACCATTACTATCAAATGACTCAAAGGCTGGATGAACTATAACTGTACCTTTACTTAATGATGTCGCACTTATTCCTTTATCCTTTGATCCAAATTCTATTTCAAAAGCATTACTTGCTCCTTTATTTCCTTTGATTGCTTCATAAAAACTTTGAACATTGGCTTGTTGTCCTTTATTTTCTACAGTAGAATAACTATTAAATGTATTTTCATCATCTTGTAATTTATAACTATATCTTGGTATCCATACAAAATAACTTTCGATATTTTCTTCTGGTATTTGTTCTCCTGGACTATAATTATCCTCTGCTCCATCTTTTAGTATCACAGCATTTGCCCATTTTTTATTTTTGTAACTATACCATGGATCTTCTGTTTTTGTTATATCCGCTTTATAGACATTCCCGCCCTTATCTCCTGTATATAAATCAGGACCATCTGTTTCTGAAATAGTGACTGGTACTAATCTTCCATTTCCTAAATCTGGTATAGCTCCATTTAATATTTCTTCTTTATAAATTTGTTTAAAATGTAGATAACATTTTGTTTTTGTTGTACTTATATTTTTAACTCTAACTTCCCAATTTTCATAATCCCAGTTCACATTACTAATTTTTTGATTATTTAATAAATCTACACAATAACTAGAACTAGTATCTAAGGAATATCCTTCTTCTTTTGTAGGAACCGCTTTAACGATCTGATTATCTTTATAAAAGGCAAACTCTAAATCTCCCATACTTTGAACTTCTCCATTAATGATATTTTGATTTATTTTCACTTCAAAGATTGCAAATGTTCGATAAAGAACTGCTCCACTCACTAGTAAAATACAAACTATTGTAAATACAATTATTCCTATTCTTTTATTATCTCTTCCTTTAAATTTTTTTAATTTCATTTTGAATCACCATACTCTCAAAATGATTATATCACAAATTCTAACTAGTGGTGCATATTTTTCTAACTGTCAGTGCATATATTTCTAACTGATAGTTTGAAATAATTAAATTGAGGTGGTTATAATGAGTCCAAAAATGGAATATCATGACGATTACTATTACTATGATATTGTTCGTAAAAACATCAGAAAATACCGCAAACTTGCCAATTTAACTCAACAAGAATTAGCAGATAAAATAGATGTTTCTATGCACTATATATCTCAAATAGAAAGTGCAACTCCTAATAAATACTTTACACTTATTGTCATTGGAAGAATTGCTGATGTTTTAAAAATTGATATTCGTTTATTATTTGAAAACAATTAATTAAAAAGAATTAAAAAAACCAATTTTTTCGTAAATTTGGCTTTTTTATTTTTCATCTACTTTTCTTTGTAAACAATAAGTATCTTCCTCGATATTTAATGTTTCGATTTTTTCTTTGGTAATATCAATTTTTTTACTCAAATACACTCTAATTTCTCTTTCTTCATCATAAGAAACATATTTAATTTTTTCTAAAAATTTTTCCTTACTTTCTTGCATAGCAAGAATAGCTTCTTTAAATTCTGGACTAATATAATCTTTTTTTAAATAAACAGAAAAATGATTCGATAGAATATGTAACATCTTTTCTTCTTTATGATTATGAAATAATTCTTCAAAAGAAAAAGTTAAAACCATTGGATTATCAATAATATCTATATGTAAATCTCTCCATTTACCATTTATGTATTTTTCAATTTTAAGTAAATCTGGATTTGTTTCTGTGATTACAGAATCATTTTGTTTTAAAATTTCTAATATTTCTTCTTTCGTTCTTGTTAAAAAAACTTCATCGATGGTTTTTAAATCATTCATAGGTAAAACATAATCTTCTTTATTTTCTCTTGAGATTGCAATTCCATACATAAGAAACACATCCTTTCACGGGTCATTATTATAACACAATATGTAAAATGGTGTCAAATTTCAAAAAAAAGGAAAAAATTATTCTTCCTTATAATCACAACTCATACAAGCAAGCCCTTTTTTCTTTTCGACTAAAATACCTCCACAAGAAGGACATTTCTTTTCTACTGGTTTATCCCAACTTGCAAAATCACATTTTGGATAATGATTGCAACCATAGAATACTTTTCCTTTTTTGGTTTTCTTTTCAATAATTGTTCCATCACATTTTGGACAAGGCATGACTTCTACTATTTGTTTTGGTTCTTTTTTAATATATTTACAATTTGGATAATTGGAACAAGCTGTAAACTCACCAAATTTTCCTCTTCTTCTTACAAGAGGACTTCCACATTCTGGACAATCTTCTCCGGTTTTCTCAGCTTCTTTTTTCTCCATATTTTTAAAAGCATTTTCCACCATTGGTTCAAACGTATCATAGAAATCTCTTAATACTTTAATGTTATCTAGATTAGACTCGGCAATACTATCCAGGTCTGTTTCCATATTGGCCGTATACTCGACATTCACTATATTTGAAAAGAATTCTTGTAATTTATCCGTTGTTTCAATTCCCATTTTGGTTGGAACAAACTTTTTATCTTCAATCACAACATATTCTCTATCTTTTAATGTTTGGATGGTTGGAGCATAGGTACTAGGTCTTCCTATTCCAAGACTTTCCATTTCTTTAATTAAAGTACTTTCTGTATATCTTGGTTCTGGTTTGGTAAAATGTTGTTCTTTGATAATATCATCGGATATAATCACATCACTGTTGTAAGATTTGAAATCTGGAAGTATCGTATCTTTTTGATCTTCAAATTTACTATAGACTTTTAGATATCCGTCAAATTTTAAGACAGAACCAGTTGCTTTAAATTCATATCCATTGTTTTCTAAAATAGCTGTGGTATTGATAAGTCCAGCACCCGCCATGATAGAAGCTAGGGCACGATAGTAAATAAGTTCATAAAGTTTATATTCATCACTTGTTAAATAAGCTTTGACAGACTCTGGAGTTCTCGTAATCGAAGTTGGTCTAATACCTTCATGAGCATCTTGAATATTTTCTTTTTTCTTTGGAACTTTGACACTTCCAACGTATTCCTTACCATATTTCTTTTCAATGTACGACTTGGTTTGCGCAACAAACTCCATAGACACTCTTTCCGAATCAGTACGCATGTAAGTAATTAAACCAACACTTCCTTCATCGGTATCCACTCCTTCATAAAGTTTTTGGGCAATACGCATCGTCTTTGAGGAAGGAAATCCAAGTTTATTGGAAGCCATCTGTTGCATCGTTGTTGTTTTAAAAATCGGTTTACTGTTTCTTTTCGTTTCTTTCGATTCTACACTTTGAATTTTAAAAGCTTTTGATAACTGAGCTAAAATATCGTCGGCTTCTCTTTCCCCTTTAATTTCAATTTTTTTGTTTTGATATTTTTCTAATTCAGCTGTAAAATCTTTGAAATCAGCTGTAATGGTCCAGTACTCTTCAGGAATAAATTTTTCGATTTCTCTTTCTCTATCAACAATGAGTTTTAAGGCAACACTTTGAACACGTCCTGCACTTTTTCCACCAGTTTTGCTTTGCATCAGTTTACTTAATCGAAACCCGATAATACGGTCTAAAATTCTTCTTGTTTCTTGACTTTTTACTAAATCTTCATCTATCTTACGAGGATTTTTTAAAGCATCTAAAACAACATCTTTGGTAATTTCATTAAAAGTCACACGTTCATAGTTCTCTTCTTTAATTCCTAAATTGTTTTTTAAATGCCAAGAAATTGCTTCTCCTTCACGGTCTGGGTCCGTTGCAAGATAGACAAAATCAGCAGCTTTTACATCTTTTTTTAAACTTGAAATAATTTTTGATTTTCCTTTAATCGGAACATACGTTGGTTCAAAATTCTTTTCAACATCTACCCCTAAACCAAATTTTCCTGTCGTGGCCAAATCCATAATATGGCCTCCACTCGCGACTATTTTATAATCACTTCCTAAAAAAGCCCCGATGGTTTTACTTTTATGTGGAGATTCCACAATCATTAGTTTACTCAACTTTTTTATCCTCCTTTAATTTTTCTTTTTGGGTAGCTAAAGCATTCTCTAAATAGCCAAAATAGTCATTGGAAATTGCTAGCTTACTCATTTCTTTTTTCTGATAAATTTCAGAATTGATTTCTTGAATTTCACTTTCTGTGTATGTATCACTTCCTAAATATTCTATTTTGGCATCGACTGCATTATACCTCGCAATTTCATCTTGCCAAGAGCCATCTGCGAATACTACTCTACCAGAAAAATTGGAAGAAAACAAGTCCTCGCCTAAATATAATCTTGGATCATATTCTAAATCAAATAAATTGAATAGAGTCGGAAGTAAATTCATGTAATAGGTATTTTGAGAGAATACTTTAGGTTCTAAATCACTTTGATAAATGAGAAAAGGCACTCTTTCTCTTTCATAGAATTCACTCATATCATAATCAACCATTTCTGATATATCTTTATCTAGTAAACCATATGGATAATGGTCTCCATACATGACAATGACTGTATCTTTTAAGGCATTTTTACTTTCTAATTCTTTTAATAAAACACCTAAAGAATCATCTGTTACTTTTAACTTCGATAAATATCTTTTTAACATATCAGAGTAATCCGTATCTTCAAATAAACTAAAGTATTTGCTTCCTAACGTGCTGTCATAATCATATGGTTGATGAGCTGAAACGGTTGTAATCCAAGCCATGAATGGTTTTTCTTGGGTAAGAATACTCGATGCTTTTTGCATAAGTTCAACATCACTTGGCCATTCAATTAAATTATTGGAATCAAAAGTCATTCCTAAACGATTGCCATCATAGTAATTTTCACTTCCCATATTTGGTTCATAGACATCTCTTGGATAGTAATGAGAATCTAAATCATGATAACTTGTAGTATGGTATCCTCCTCTTTTGAAAACATTGAATATTGCTTCAAAATAAGTATTGTTTGGATACGTATTCACCGTACAAGCTGTATTAATTGGGAAAAGCGAAGTCATGCCACTAAACTCATTATCCCCGGTTGGACAAGCATTTCTTGGACTATAGGCATTTTCAAAATACCAAGAATGTTCTAACAATTTTTTAAAATTTGGAAAATATTCTTCATGTAAAACAATGTTATTTACACTTTCTAGCATAATCACGATGACATTTTTTCCTTTAAACGTTCCTGTATAATCATTTTTTTCCGTGATTTCTCGACTGATAAAATAACGATTTAAGGTGTTATACACAGGGTCTTCCTCTTCTTCTAAAAGACTTTTCCAAGCTGTATCATCAATTTTTCGATCCGTACTTTGTTGTTCTTTCAATTCCACTTCACTTAAAACATGAATAGGAAAAATACTTTGTCTTACATCTAACAAACCAAAGACAGTCGAACCAAATTGACTTACGCCTATGGAAGAATTAATAGGAGATACAAAAAGTTTATAATTCTCGACTAGTTGTAAAGGATTTTGCATGAATGGTAAGAAAAGTGTTAGAGCATACAAACAACCAGCAGAAATAAAACTTGCTCCACCTACTATCCTAGATTTCTTTTTATTATATTCATCCTCTCCTCTTTTGCCAAACAGAATATAAATGAGGAAAAACACAACTGGAAGAAAAATAGCATAATATTCTATCTTATAACTAGCAAAGAACTCTTTTAAGTAACTTACCACAGCTCCTGCTTGTGTTGAGGTTCCAATCGACATATAAATTCCTAAAAAGTTACGAAATCCGGTTTGTACCCAAGCGTAAATGGTTGCAATCAAAAGTAGAATGAAAGAAATGATGTTTCTCACCTTCTCTTTTTTAATGAATGAAAGAAGAAGTTCCACACCAAGACTTAAAAAAACACAAGATAAGAATATACGTAATAGAGAATAATCCCATAAAGGGAGTTCTCCTACCACACGAAAGATAATTTCTATTCCAAATAAAAAGCTTAATAAAAAGATAAATTCTCTTAAAAAAGCATTGGTTCTAAACTTTTTCATACTGACCACCTGTTTCTATTAAATCACGAACTGGGCCATATGTAAACCGATAATCTTTCGTAGGACCGTAAAGTTTTAACAATTCTAGGTGTCTTTTGGTTGGATATCCTTTATGACGAGCAAACTCATATTCAGGGTGTTCTTTATCCATTTCATATAAGATATGGTCCCTTGTTACTTTGGCAAGAACACTCGCAGCCGCGATAGTAATCGACTTGGCATCTCCTTTAATAATCGACTTTACTGGAACTTCATAACCTGGCATCGGCATGGCATCCGTTATGACATAGTCAGGTTTTACGTTCATATCTTTAATAGCTTCTTTCATGGCAAGTCGACTTGCTTCATAAATATTAATTTCATCAATCACTTGAGGGGATACAATTCCAATCCCATAAGCAATCGCATCTTTCTTAATGATTTCAAAAAACTTTTCTCTTTTCTTTTCACATAATTTTTTGGAATCTGTAAGTCCTTCTAATTGATAATTTTTAGGTAAAATTACAGCTCCAGCAACAACTGGACCTACTAAAGGACCACGACCTGCCTCATCACACCCACATATAAGTTCATAGCCATTTTGATATAATTCTTTTTCATATGCCAGTAAATCTTCCATACACTTCCTACTTCCTATCAAATGTAATTCCTTTAATACGTTCTAATTTAATATCATTCACTATTTTTAATGATACCTTTTCATAATCTACTTCCCCATGTTTCATGGCTCCAATTTTTTGACCAATGATTTCATAAGCTTCTAATATATTATCATCGTTCACCTTCTTAAGTCCATAAAGTTCTTCTAGAATTTGAGGATAATATTCAGACAATTTTTTTAATATGTGGACTGCTACTTCATCTGCTGGTAAAATCTCTTGCTTAATTGCCGTGAAAGCCGATAAGTTTAAAGCTACTTCTCCTTGGTTTAATCTTGGCCATAGAATTCCTGGCGTATCTAGAAGTAAAATATCACTTTCTGTTTTAAGCCAATTCAAATTTTGAGTGACCCCTGGATTATTTCCAACACTTGCTACTTTTCTTTTACACATACGATTAATTAAAGTACTCTTTCCAACATTCGGTATTCCAATCACTAAAGCACGTATTTCTTTCGATTTTAAATTCTTCTCTTTTCTTTTCTCTTGTAAATCTTTCATCATTTCATGAGTTAAACTTACAATTTTTTCATAGTCATTTCCATTATTTAAATCGACTACTAAAACTTTATTGCCTAAATTTTCATAATATTTTACCCATTCCATCGTGACTTTCATATCACATAAGTCTTTCTTTGTCATAATAATAATTTTAGGCTTATTTCCTATTATATTATATATGTCTTTGATTTTTGATGAAAATGGAATTCTTGCATCTACTACTTCATAGACGATGTCAATACTTCCATATTTTTCACCAATGAGTCTTCTTGTTTTAGCCATATGTCCTGGAAACCAATTAATATTTGTTTTATTTTCATTCATTTTTATCACTACTTTCTTTAGTTTCTTTTAAATATCTCTTATAAAATTCATCCATGGAAGATATACGATAATAGCATCAAGACTATAAATCTTAACTTCATTTGTTTGTGTTTTTTCCTTAATTGCTCCATGATGAGTGGTATTTTCCATTTTGGAAACAACCATACTTTCATTTAATTCTTCTTCATCAAAAATATTTCTCAAATGTTTTGAAATTGCTGAGACTCCAACATCAAAAACTTTAGCCATTCCTTTTTGGTCAACCATAAAGTTTCATTTTTATAAATTGCATCAACAACTACATTGCCTTCTTTATTTTTATATATTAATAAATTATTTTGTTCTTCTAATTTTTTCATTATTTCATTATTTCATCTCCAATCTATAATTTTCTATAAATTCAAAAATTTTTTCTAAAAATTTCCTTTATTTATAAGG
>CANPXO010000020.1 GCA_947586205.1 uncultured Bacilli bacterium | reverse complement strand
TGATTATTTTAACAAGTTAAAATAATCTATCGTTGGATTGTCGTGACTTTGTCACTTTTGTTTGACAAATCTACACAAGTAAATACATAAATACAGAAAACGGCTTGTAAAAAAGTTGTTTTTATGTTATTATGAATATGTCAAGGAAACTTGCATAAAATAAAAAAGGATACATTTGATTGTCCGAATCAGATGTCATCCCTCTTTGGATTTCATCTGAAATCAACGAGTGTTGAAATCAGATGTTTTTTATTTAAGTAGTAACATAATTACTACAAAGAATAATAGTAGAATTATAATAAATTGAGAAGTTTCTCTTTTTGTCATAAAAACCACCACCTTTCAATTATTAAAAAAAATAAGTGAAAGGGAAAACACCTGATATATTTCAAATGTATCCATGAACATTATAGCAAACAACTACTTTCGCTGCAATAGCATAAGATACTAAATTTTTTCATTTAAAAAGCATATTGAAATGTATATAAATGTTGCTAGTTTAGTATCAACACAGACTTTTTAAATAAATATAAGAAAAAATAGTTGACAAACCAACTTTTTGGAATATAATTATAGTACAACAAAATGTTCTTTGACAATTAGATAACGAAACCATATGAAAGACAAAGAGGCAACTTTGTATGGACCTTTGCTTCACTTATTACCTGATAGAGAGATTTTTCGGGGGATTGAGTGGAATACTTAGTAATAAGTATTTGAAACCTACGAAGTAGGAATAAGTATAGGGTCTCATGGTTTTGCTTTATATAAGACACAGGACTAATCGTGATCATCAAAAACTTTTTGGTAGAAAACAAAAGATTGACTTTCTGATTATTGGAGTAGCGTCCAAAGCGAGGAAAGAGTTTGCTATAAGTCATTTGCAGTTGATACGTAGTGATACGTTATAAGATTAGAAACTGGTTAAAGTAGCATAAATCTGCATTGTCCATAACAAGATGGGGCGGGCCGTTATGGATGAAAAAATCCCGAATCAATGAATATTATTACGAACCTAAGCATGTGAAATTTGGAAGTGAAAGTCTTCTCTAGTGTTTGTAGGTAGATGAAGAATAAAGGTCGCTCCTTTATGAGGGCATCTACTGGCTAGTGGTCGAAAAGAAAAATATCGGGCAAATCATGAGAATGAGAGAATCATGCGTTATCTAATTGTGAGAGAACAATTTTGAATGAATATGTAGAGAGGATCTACTTTTTTAATGTGTAAATTTTACATAATTTGACATTTTCCTTACTTTAGATTATAATATGGACTCATAAAAGGGGTGAAATGATGAGTGAAGAATTAATGAATAAAGTATTGCTTTTTATTCAAAAATGTCAAAAAAACTTTATGCATAATGTTTTTTTAGAAGAAGATTTAATAAAAGCTCAAGAATATTTTGAATTATTGAAACAATTAAAAACAGAAGATAATTCAACAATGTTAAATGTAGCTATAAGAAAGTTAGATTTAATTATACAACAAATAAATAAAGTAAATTATCGTAATAATTATATTGAAAATATAGTAAATTCTGTGTCTTTAAGTGTAACAGAATATATTATCAATTTGATTAAAGAAAAACATTTAACAGATCCTATATTAATATCTAGATATGCCTACATTGAACTAGCTAAAGTGCTATATTATGATATTTCTTATGTAAAGCAAACAAATCCTACAATCAAGAGTAAAATTTGTAATGCCAAAGTAAACGTAAAAAAAGAAAAAATGTTTTCCTCTGTTGTATGTACTCAGTGGCTCCAATTATATACTTATATTTTGAAACAATTTGGAATTGATGTCATCAAAAGAAGTATTCCTGATCAAGATCACGTTTGGGGTGAAATAAAACTAGATGATGACCATATAATTGTGGTAGATGCAACAGATTATATTAATTCATCTATTGATTTAAGTAATGCTAAATCTTTAAGCCCAACGATTGGTTTTGTGATTTTACCAGTCAAATATTCGAATTTAAAATTATATGATATATTGAACAATCCTTATAATAAAGAAATGGCTCAAAAAGTTCAAGAATATTATAAATTAAATCGAGAAATTGATATGACTCTTGGATATATTACTAAAAAAGGTTATCCGATTGAGAGAATTATAAAAGAAAATGAACTCTTTCAGTATACGGATGCAACCATTCGTAATTCGAAAGATCATACCTATTTTATGAATAAAACAATGGAGTTTTTTCAAAAAGTTAAAATTCCAAATAATATGGATGGATATGAAATATATGCTTATTATCATAAGTTTATTAAACAATTACCACCTCTTATTCGCGCAAATATTACTCAGAAAACAATATATGTCGATTTTGTCTCTTATCAATTAAGCAAACTACGAAAAACATTTTTACATGCTCCAAAAGAATATTTAACATATTTAGATGGTTTAATTTATAATAAATATTATAAATACTTATCAGAAGCTGATAATAATGCCTTTTTTGAACAGATACGACAAGGAGTGGTAACACAAGAAGAAGTAAGAGATTCGATTGCTAAAAATGAAATGCTCATTGCCCAAATTAATCGAAGTATGAATACCTATTATGCAATTAATAAATTACAATTCTATAAGCCAATTACTTGTGATACTTTAGGAATTCAAATATATGAGCCATTGATAGGAACAAAAAGATTTGATACCCAAGAAGCATTTGAGGAATTTGAAAAGACAATAGTTTTAAATTTAAAATAAAAAGAGCTTATAATGAAGATAAAAAACATTATGAGTTTTTTTCTTGTTTGAAAGAGAAAAAATGTGGGTTGACATTTATTTTTGAATGTAATAATATACTATGTGTAAGGCTACTTACAATGTAGTAGTGTGTGAGTATAAACTAAAATTAGAAATAAGAGTTTAAGGGTAAGTTTGCCTTAAAGAAAGGATTTACATTATGTTTAAATTATTGAAAAACTTAGGAAAAAGAGAATGGTTTTATTTTCTTTTCATCTTTCTTTTTATTGTTGGGCAAGTTTGGCTTGAATTAAAGATGCCAGATTATATGTCTCAAATTACAATTCTAGTTCAATCAGAAGGAAGTGATATGAAAGATATACTACTAAATGGTGGATATATGCTTTTATGTGCTTTAGGAAGTCTCGTGGCTTCTATCTGTGTAGGTTACTTTGCAGCCAATGTCGCGGCGACGTTTTCTAAAAAAACAAGAAAAAAATTGTTTACCAAAGTCGAATCTTTAGCGATGGAAGATTTAAAGAAATTTCAAACGAGTAGTTTAATTACGAGAACCACGAATGATATTACTCAAGTAGAAATGCTTCTTGGTATGGGAACACAGCTTCTTATTCGGGCACCCATTACAGCTGTCTGGGCGATTACGAAAATCTTAAATAAAAGTTGGGAGTGGAGCGCACTTACTGCTATTGCTGTCGTGATTCTCCTTAGCATGGTAGGAACTCTTATGGTGATTGTGATACCAAGATTTAAGAGAGTTCAAAAATTAATTGACCGTTTAAATGGTGTCACAAGAGAAAATTTACAGGGAATTCGAGTCATTCGTGCTTTTAATGCCGAAGAATACCAAGAAAAGAAATTTGATAAAGCAAATAATGATTTAACCAATTTACAATTATTTAATCAAAGATTATTCGCGATTATGTCACCTGTGATGTATTTAGTCATGAATGGTCTTGCCTTAGCCATTTATTTAGTGGGAGCCTATTTAATTAAGGGAGCGATGCTTACCGATAAATTAACGTTATTTGGGGATATGATTGTATTTTCTTCTTATTCGATGCAAGTTATCATGTCATTTTTAATGCTTGCCATGATTTTTATGATTTTACCAAGAGCTCAAGTATCCGCGAATCGTATTAATGAAGTCTTAGAAACGGAAGATAAAATTTCTGATGGAACCGAAGTAGACGGAAAAGAAGAAGGTACTGTGGAATTTAAGGGAGTTTCCTTCAAATATCCAGATGCCGAAGAATATCTTTTAAAAAATATTTCTTTTAAAGCAAAAAAAGGAGAAACGGTAGCATTTTTAGGCTCGACGGGTTCAGGAAAATCTACATTAATTCAGCTCATACCAAGATTTTATGATGCAACCGATGGAGAGGTCCTTGTAGATGGCATCAATGTCAAAGATTATCAGTTAAAAGCTTTACATAATAAGATTGGGTATGTTCCTCAAAAAGCTGTGTTATTTCATGGAACAGTCACGAGTAACGTCGATTATGGAGAAAACGGGAAAAAGAAAATTACCAAGGATGATATCAAAGAAGCAGTCCGTGTGGCTCAAGCAACGGAATTTGTCGAAAAAATGGACGGAGAATACGATGCTCATATCGCCCAAGGAGGTTCGAATATTTCTGGAGGGCAAAAACAAAGACTTGCCATTGCAAGAGCGATAGCTCGAGACCCTGAAATCTATATTTTTGATGATTCATTTTCAGCTCTTGATTACAAAACAGATTCCACTTTAAGAAAAGAACTCAAAAAATATACGAAAGATGCGACCAGTTTAATCGTGGCTCAGCGAATCGGAACGGTTTTAAATGCAGATAAAATCATCGTCTTAGAACATGGAGAATGTGTCGGAATGGGAACTCATAAAGAGTTACTCAAAAATTGTAAAGTGTATCAAGAGATTGCTTACTCGCAACTAACAAAGGAGGAGTTAGAACATGAATAGAAGAGGAGGGATACCTTCTAAAGCAAAAGATTTTAAAGGAGCGATTCTTCGTTTAATAAAAGAATTAAAATCTTTTAAATTTTTGATTCTATTATCTTTAATACTTGCTATGTTTGGTTCTATTTTATCCATTCTTTCTCCAAATAAATTATCTGATTTAACGGATGAAATTTCAAATGGACTCGTAATTAACCAAGAAAATTTAGAAAAAATTTCGACTCATTTCACCGAAGCCTTAGATCCTCAAGTTTTAAGTGAGAGTCTTCCGGATATTTTAGCTATGAATTTATCAGAAGAAAACATCCAAAACATTTTAACAAGTACAAACTATACAAAGGAAGAAAAAGAATCTTTACAAACCTTATTAAAAAATTATCAAACAATGGATAGAGATGTGTTATTTGAGGAAATCTTAAGACTTCCAAGTTCGATGGTTTCTCAAATTTTTCCAACAACAACCTATGAAGGAGTCACAGTTTCTACAACTGATAAAGTAAATTTTTTACAATATTTCTTTTCTTCTAGTAGTAATGCAACTTTACCAAATTCGATTTTAGAAATTTATTTAAAAGATTTTGAAATTGATGGGTCTGTAATTTCTGCTAGTGACCAAATACTTATGATGGAGAAAATGCGTAATCTAGAAAATGTAGAAGACACCGAAGCTATCTATCAAGTATTAAGTGAGATGCCCGAAGAAGTTCAGCATGTGATTGAACCAAATATGAATATCCAAGCCATTTTAAATATTGTGTATTTACTTGTTGGTTTTTATTTAACGAGTGCTTTCTTTGATTTTATTGAAGCTCTTTCGATGACCCATGTTTCAAATAATTTTGCAAGAAGTTTAAGAGGGCGTATTTCCAAAAAGATTAATGCGTTACCTTTAAAATATTTTGATCAACATCAAGCAGGAGATACATTATCACGTGTGACCAATGATGTGGATATGATTGCACAGACCATGAATAACTCTTTATCGACTTTAGTAAGTGCTTTAACCTTATTTATTGGAACAACTATTATGATGTTTGTGACGAATATTTGGATGGCGATTACAGCAATTCTAGCCAGTTTATTTGGTTTCATCTTTATGTTTGGTGTTCTTGGAAGATCCCAAAAATATTTTATTGCAAGACAAGAAGAACTTGGAAATTTAAATAGTCATATTGAAGAAATTTATTCAGGACTCAATGTTGTAAAGGCATACAATGGCGAAAGACTTGCGAATGAAGAATTTGATAAAAGAAATGAAAAACTTTATAATTGTAACCGAAAAAGTGTTTTTTTATCAGGACTCATGCAACCGATGATGGGATTCATTGGAAACTTTGGTTATGTTGCTGTTTGTATCGTGGGAGCATTACTTGCCATGAATGGTTCCATTACATTTGGAGTCATTGTTGCCTTCATTTCTTACGTTCGATTATTTACATCCCCATTATCTCAAATTGCTCAAGCAATGAATCAACTTCAATCGACAGCTGCTGCATCAGAAAGAGTTTTTGAATTTTTAGATGAAGAAGAAATGGCTGATGAAAGTGAACTAAAGACTTACTTACCAAAGGAAAGTGTAAAAGGAAACATTGAATTTAAAAATGTGGTATTCCAATATGATGGAAATGATAAACCAACCATTCATAACTTTAATGCGAAAGCAGAGGCGGGCCAAAAGATAGCTATCGTGGGACCTACTGGTGCTGGAAAAACAACGATGGTGAATTTACTTATGAAGTTTTATGAACTTACCAGTGGTGAGATTTTCATTGATGGCGTTTCCACAAAAGAATTAACGAGAGAAAATATTCATAGTTTGTTTACAATGGTTTTACAAGATACGTGGATTTTCGATGGAAGTGTGAAAGAAAATATTAAATATAACCGAGAAAACATCAGTGATGAACGAGTGAGTGAAGTTTGTAAAACAGTTGGTTTAGACCATTTTATAAAAACATTATCCAATGGTTATGATTCTCCGTTATCCGATTCGGAAACTGTTTCTTCTGGACAAAAACAACTTCTTACCATTGCTCGTGGTATGATTGAAGATGCTCCATTCCTCATTTTAGATGAAGCAACAAGTAACGTGGATACAAGAACAGAGGAATTAGTGCAAAAAGCCATGGATAAATTAATGGAAGGAAGAACTTCATTTATCATTGCTCATCGTTTATCAACAATTAAAAATGCCGATTTAATTCTCGTGATGAATGAAGGAAATATTATTGAACAAGGAACACATGAAGAATTAATGAAGAAAAATGGCTTCTATGCCGACCTTTACAATAGTCAATTTGAATTATAAGAAAGTGGGTATTCCATTTTCTTTTTTCATTTCTTTCCATTTGAATAAAATACAAATTATTTCATATTTTGTAGAAAGAGGTGTTAGTTTGAAAAAAAATATTTTCTTTATCATTTGGGGGTTATGTCTATTTTGTGTCTGCTTTCATGTTTCAGCTGAGTCTGTGACTGATTTAGCACCGAATAGTAAAAGTGCGATTCTAATGGATGCCCAAAGTGGAAAAATCTTATATAGTAAAAATGAGACAGAAGCGCTTCCACCAGCCAGTATGACAAAACTGATGAGTATGCTTCTTATCATGGAAGCCATTGATAATGGAACTCTTACGATGGATACAGATGTCACCATCAGTGAAAATGCTGCTGGTATGGGTGGAAGTCAAGTGTTTTTGGAAGCAGGAGAAGTCTATAAAGTACAAGAATTACTAAAAGGAATCGCGATTGCATCTGGAAATGATGCCGTCGTTGCCATGGCAGAAAAAATTGCTGGAACAGTCGATGACTTTGTTGTGAAAATGAATGAAAGAACGAAAGAATTAGGTTTAAAGAGTACCACATTTAAAAATCCACATGGACTTGATACAGAAGGACATGTCTCATCTGCTTATGATATGGCTTTAATCGCCAAAGAATTACTGAAACATCCTAAAATCTTAGAATTTACAAGTATTTATGAAGATTACTTACAAAAAAATGATGGAAGTAGCACTTGGCTTGTGAATACCAATAAACTAGTTCGTTTCTATGATGGAGTAGATGGACTTAAAACAGGCTTTACTTCATCGGCTGGATACTGTTTAACTGCAACCGCCAAAAAAAACAATTTACGTCTTATTGCTGTGGTGATGGGTGCTCCTACCAGTGATAACCGAAGTAGTGATATTTCTTCGATGTTAAACTACGGTTTTAATACGTATAAATCAGTCGTGGTATTAACCAAAGATGTGGTTCTAGGAACAAAGAGAGTAGAAAACGGGAAAAAAGACACAGTAGATATCGTTTTAAAAGAAGATTATACTAAACTTTTAGAAAATACGGAGCCGATGCCGAATTATTCCTATAATTTAAAAGTAGATAAATTCATTGCCCCAGTAGAAGCTGGTACAACAGTAGGTACGGTTGAAGTTGTAGATCAAAATGGCAAGGTCATAGATAATTTAGAAGTGACTGTGAAAGAAACGGTGGAAAAATCAAGCTTTTGGGAATTATGGCTTCAAAATATCAAAAGAATCACTTCTGGAAAAATTCTGGTGAAGTAAAGTGTCAAGTCAAAAAAGAATTCTTGAGTTTGCTAAGAAATTTATTTTATAATGGAAGTGGATAAGGATATGTGGGATATGGAGACAAAAACAAAGACAAAACTAAAATTAAAAAAACAAGTACTTTTTAAAGGAATTGCCTTTGTGCTTATTCTAGTAAGTATCCTAATTTTTCTATTATTTTTAAAATTAGATTTGATTCCTTTTAAATATTTAATTCTTTTATTCTTGGCTTTAGGGATGATGGATGGGCTGCTTTACTTCTTGATGTCTCGAAAAAATTATCGATTAAGAATTTGTGGAACTCTTTTATCTATTATTTTAATTCTTGGTTTTTCTCTACTTTTAAGTTATCAGAATGCGACCATTCATTTTTTAAAAAATATTACAGCCTTAAATATTCAAACAGAAAAATACCAAGTGATTGTGAAAAAAACAAGTTCTTATAAAACGATTGACGACTTAAAAAGCATTTCTTATGTGAATGATCGTAAGGGAATACTAAAAGCTATGAAAGAAATAGAAAACAAAAAAATGAAAGAAAAAACCTTAACAGAAGCAAGCCGTGTGATTGATGCTTTACTAGATAATTCTGTGGATGCTATTTTGATGGAGGAAGAAGAAGCAAAACTTTATTTAGAAATGAGTACAGACTTTAAAGAAAATTCCAAAGTTTTAACCACAATATCTGTGGAAGTTCAAAATGAAGTTGTAACGAAAGATGTCAAAATTACCAAAGAGCCTTTCAGCGTATTCTTTACTGGAATTGATACGTATGGTGAGATGAGTAAAGTGTCTAGAAGTGATGTCAATATGATTATTACCATAAATCCTTTGACTCATAAAGTATTACTCGTATCCATTCCAAGAGATTACTATGTTCAAATTGCTGGAACGACGGGACTCCCTGACAAACTCACTCATGCGGGGTTAAAAGGTGTCGAAACATCCATGAAAACCATTGAAAATTTACTTAAAACCGAAATCCCATATTACATTAAAGTGAATTTTAGTTCTGTGATTGATATTGTCGATGCCATCGGTGGAGTCGATGTCGATAATCCATTCGAGTTTACCGCGGATTATCAAGACCAAGATGGAAGTTTTGTTTATTATAAATTTTATCAAGGCAATATTCATTTAGATGGCAAGAAAGCGCTTGCTTATGCTAGAGAACGTTATGACTTAAGAGAAGGGGATGTGGCTAGAAGTAGACATCAACAACAAATTATGGAAGGTTTATCGAAAAAACTTACGAGTTCAACGATTCTAACCAAATATACAAGCATTTTAAAAAGTATGGAAGGAAACTTTACAACGAATCTATCTTTATCTAGCATCACAGGATTTATTGAGAAACAATTAAATGAGAATCCAAGTTGGGAGATTGAATCGATGGTGCTTTCTGGGTCTGATTCTTTTGAACTTACCGCGGCATTCCCAGAAGAATATTCTGCAGTGATGCTACCAGATCAAGATTCTGTTAAGAATGCAATTCAAAAAATGAATGAAATAAAATGCGAAAATTAAAAGATTCTAGGTATGTTTAGAATCTTTTTCGTTTTCATAAAATATTTTGACCATATCTTCATCGGATATTGCAAGTATTTTACGAATCTTTCTTAATGTCTCAATAGTGGTTTTTGTTTCATCTTTTTCAATTCTTTGCAGTTGTCTAGTTGAAATATTTAATTTTTCAGCCAATCCTTCCTGCGTAAAACCACGTTTTCTTCGATATTCTTTAATCATTCTGCACCTCAGACATATTATGTCATGGATAGTCAAAAATAAACACGAACTAGGATGTCGTGCTAAATCTTCCTTTCTTTTTAAGACTATTTTCGATATAATAGAACAAGAAAAAAGGTGTTAGAAATGAAGCATGTTGCAATTATTGGCGGAGGAGCTTCTGGGCTTGTCACAGCCATTGAGGCGAAGACGAAAGATACAGATGTTGTCGTGTTTGAAAGAAATCCGCAAGTAGGAAAAAAACTCTTATTAACCGGAAATGGCAAATGTAATTTTTGGAATGAAGATCAAAGCATCTTTCATTATCATTCAGTTATTGAGTCTCCAATCGAGAATTGGATTACTAAAGAAAGACAAAAAGAAGTTCTTGCGTTTTTTCAAAACTTAGGAATTGTTTGGAAAGAAAAGAATGGATATGATTATCCGTTTTCCAATCAAGCCATTAGTATTCGAAATGCGTTAGAAGAAAAAGCAAGACAATTAGGAATACAAATACAAACGGATTTTTTAGTAGAAGAAGTGATAAAAGAAAATAATGTGTTTGTAGTCAATCCAAAAAAAGAACATTTCACTTTTGATGTTGTTGTTCTTGCAACGGGCTCGAAGGCAATTCCAAAAACGGGTTCTACAGGGGATGGATATCGATTTGCTAAGAATTTTGGCCATTCTCTCGTAGAGTCTCTTCCTTCTTTAGTTCCTTTGGTATTAGAAAAAGCATTGGATGCTTCTGGAGTTCGTACAGATGTCAAAGTCTCTATTTATGAAGATGGAAAATTTTTAAGAGAAGAAGAAGGAGAACTTCAAATTACCGATTATGGAGTGAGTGGAATCTGTGTATTTTTATTAAGTCGATATGCAAGTATTGGACTATCGAAAGAAAAAAAGATGACTTTAGAAATCAATTTTATTCCTTTTTTAAAAGAAGATGCTTATACATGGATGGAAAGTATTTCAGGAAATCGTAGTATCTCGTCTGTTTTAGATGGATTCTTAAACTATAAACTTGGCAATGCTCTTTTAAAGTTATGTCATATCAATCCTGAAAAGACATGGAAGAATTTAGAAAAAGAAAAACAATTAGATTTAATCGAACATTTAACTTGTTTTAAAGCAAAGATTCAAGGTACTTTAGGATACGAGAATGCTCAGGTTTGTGTTGGTGGGATTCCTTTAAGTGAAGTCACTGATTCTTTTGAATCAAAGTTTGTTCCTAATCTTTATTTTACAGGAGAACTCTTAGATTTAGATGGTGATTGTGGTGGATACAACTTAGGTATTGCTTGGATAAGTGGCATGACTGTAGGACAGAAAATTGCTGAGAAAAGATAGGTAATTTCTTGTTTTTGAGTCGAAACCAGTTCTATTTGCATTTTTTGGAAAATATGATATAATGGAATAGTCCGAGGTGAATAAAGATGGGTTTTCATAAACAAACTTATGATTTTGATACGATTGTGAATGATATCATCAATCATCCAAAGTTTTATGAATTAAAACATGAATTACATCACGGGATAAGTCGTTATGAGCATTCTCTTCGAGTAGCCAAGATGACCTATTCTGTTACGAAAAAATTAAATTTAGATTATGAGAGAGCCACGAGAGCCGCTTTGCTCCATGATTTCTATTTTGATAATGAACTAAAAAATTATACAACAAGCGAAACATTTAAGATACATCCTAAATTTGCAGTGATTAATGCAAGAGAATATTTTGATATCGATGAGAAACAAGCAGATATGATACGAACACATATGTTTCCAGTTTGTGATCGTATTCCTAAATATAAAGAAAGTTATCTTTTAGGTTTATGTGATAAGTTAGTTGCAGCCCATGAGATGTATCGTTATAAAGCTTCTTTAGTGATGGGAATCTGGGTCATTTTCTTATTTAATATGATTACAATTCAAAAATAGTAGATGGAGCATGAAAAAGATTGTTATCCATCTTTTTTTTTGGTATAATGGTTTTATCATAGGGAAGTGGGAGAATGAATAAAAAAGGTCAAGCTCTGGTAGAATATGTTCTTATTATTGCCATTATCAGTGTCATTACAGTGAGTATTGTTAATTACTTTGGTGGATACTTAAAAGATACGATTACGAAAACATCTTGTGAAATGATTGATAAAGTCTATGTGGAAGGCAAGAAACCAGGAGAAGCAGAATGTATTACCAAACAAGAATTAGAAAGTAGACAAAAAAATGAATAAAAAGGGTCAAGCACTCGTGGAATTTGTAATTATTTTACCAATTTTCATTTTTATGTTACTCGCGATTATTGATATCGGAAAGATGATTTATTTTCAAAATGAACTCGAAAGTGAAATGTCCAATGTGGTCGAAATGTATAAAAATAAAAAATCATATCAAGACATTGAGAATGAGTTAAAACTAAATGAAAATGATTTTGAGTTAGAAATGAAAAATGAAAATAATGAAACCGTGACTCTTTATTTAAAAAGAAACTTAGAGATTGTCACCCCAGGATTAAGTCTCTTATTTCCAAATCCCTATCAAATTACAGTCAGTAGGGTGTTAAACTATGAATAAAAAAGGTCAAACATTAATTATTTTTGTAATACTAATACCAATCATTTTAACGATGCTTGCAGTTGTCGTGGATGTCGGACTTTTAACCAATGAATATCAAAAAGCAAGAGGAGTCGTTGATGATGGAATTCATGAGTATTTTGAAACAAATAAAGAAACTTCTGTAAAAGAACTTCTTTCTCTCAATGAAATTCCAACTGAGAATTTAGAAGTCAATGTGAGTGATGATAAAATTGATGTTCAACTTTCATATGAAATTTCTTCTTTGTTTGGAGCCATCATTAATATCAAATCCTATAAAATTGAAATTAACAGAGAAGGAAGAAAAGATGAGAATCAAGTTGTGATTACAAAAATAGAAAAATAAAAGAATAGGATGTGGGTTATGAAAAAAACATTAGGAAAAAGTATCTGTCTCTTTTCAGGAAAAGGTGGCGTTGGAAAAACTTTTTTGACTTTGTGTTTAGCAGGTATCTATCGGACTTTAGAAAAAAAGGTTCTCATTTTAGATATGGATTTATCAGGTGGGAATATCGCGCTTGCGATGAACAAGCCTTATGAAAAAACAATCTATAATTTTGTCGATGATTATATCAATAACCGTTTTAAATCTTTAGATGATTATGTCACACATTACAATGAATTTATTGATATTTTACCAAGTCCAAAAGATCCAAGACAAGCAACCAAAATTGATTCTAAATATATTGAGATTGCGTTAGAAAAAGCTTGTATTCATTATGACGTGGTCCTCGTGGATACAACCCATGACTTAAATGAAACCAATTTAGTAGTTCTGGATTTAGTTGACCAAATTTTGTTTGTCATGCAAAATGACCCGATGGATTTAAAGAATATGAAGAGTCTTCTTTCCATCTTCCGTGATTTAGAGAAAACCAATTATAAAATTTTATTAAATAACTCCCGTGACCCATTTAAAAAATACTTTACGATGTTTGATTTAAAAAATGTGTTAAAAGCGAATATTGATTATGTGTTATCCAGTGAATTCTATTTAAAAAATATTGATTCTTATATTATGAATGGCGAGATTGTTACTTTGCAACCGAAAGCCGCGAATATTTTTAATAAAGATTATACAGTGCTTATGAAAATGGCAGTGGAGTTTTTAGGGAAAGAGGAGAGTGACAATGGCGAAAACTAGTTTAATGGAGGCTTTCCATATTGAAAGAAAGCCTGGGAAAATTACCAATTTAAATGATTATGAAATATTTCCAGATAAGAATTTATTAGACCAATTAAGAACGAAAATTGTGGAAAATTTAATTGACCAAGAAATTCCTGAAGATAAACTTTTAAATCAGTTTATTAATGATGAGATTGATAAAACGATTGAAGGGTATGACCTTACCAATCTAGAAAGAAGTCATCTATATAATTTAATTGATAATGAAATTAATGGGTATGGACCTTTAACGGAACTCTTAGAAGATAAAAATATTACCGAGATTATGGTAAATAGTCCGAAAGAAATCTATATTGAAATTGATGGACAAATTATCAGAGATGAAAGTGTATCTTTCATTAATGATGAACATATTTTAAGAACGATTGAAAGAATGATTGGTCCAATGGGAAGAACGATTGATGCAAGTAATCCGATGGTGGACTCTAGACTTCGTGATGGTTCAAGAATTAATGCAGTCATTCCGCCTTTATCAACCAAAGGACCTGTGATTACCATTCGTAAATTTAAAAGAGAGATGACTACCGCGGATGATATGATAAGAATTGGTTCCATGACTCCTTATATGGCTGAGTTTCTAGAAGCTTCCGTAAAAGGAAAATGTAACATTTTGATATGTGGTGGAACGGGTTCAGGAAAAACAACACTTTTAAATATTTTAAGTGGTTTTATTCCGAATGAAGAACGTATTATTACCATTGAAGATGCAGCTGAACTTCGACTTGAAAAAGAACATGTGATTTCTCTAGAAACAAGAGTCACAAACTACGACAATGAAGGAGAAGTCACCATTCGTGATTTAGTCATTAATGCTCTTCGTATGCGACCTGACCGTATTATTGTTGGTGAAGTTCGTGGAAAAGAAGCCTTCGATATGTTACAAGCGATGAATACAGGACATGAAGGAAGTTTAACGACGCTTCATGCAAATGGGGCGAAAGATGCCCTACAAAGACTTGAAACTATGGTTTTAATGAGTGGCCTTGATATCCCAGTAAAAGCGATTCGTGAGTATATCGTAAGTGCGATTGACCTTGTCGTCAATATCGAAAGAATGAGTGATGGCAAAAGAAAAGTGACATCCATTTGTGAATTAGAAAACTTTGAGGATGGAGAAATTCTATTAAAAGAAATATTCGCCTTCCATCAAAAAGGTCTTACTCCGAATGGCGAGGTGGATGGTGAGTATATTTTATATAATGAAACCGTTCCAAAAGTATATAAAAAGATTGTTGCAAGAGGAATTACTGAATTAGACCATATGTTTCCAGTTCCTCATGAAAATTAGAAAGGAGAGTCAAGATGGAAAATTATTCTTTGTCTATTTTAATTACCCAAGGAATTACCATTATCCTATTACTTGTTTTGATTGTTTATTTAGTTCGGCAAAGAAGAATGATTCGTCTTGCCAAACGATTTGAAAAGTTTTCTCTATTAAGTACCAAAGAAAAAGAAAGTTCTTTCTTTGATTTAATCATGGGATATATTTGGAAATTCATTCATAGTTTTGCCAAACTTCTATCTAAAAGTGCTGTGATGAAAAAATATGGAGAACGTTATGATAAATTTATTTCTTTTGAAGATAAAGATAAGATCAGTGGCCTAGATTATGTTGCCATTAAGTTTTCAATTGGATTTTTATTCTTCTTATTAAATATAGTGTCCATGATGTTCCAAGTCATGAATTTAAGTATCATTAGTTTACTTGTCACTTTCCTAATTGGTTTCTTCTTACCAGATATTTATTTACAAATTTTATTTCATGAAAAAAGAAAGAGAGTGGAAGAAGATTTATTAAAAGCCATTATTATGATGAATAACAGTTTTAAATCCGGAAGAAATATTATGCAAGCTGTTGAAATTGTCAAAAATGAATTAGAAGGACCTATCAGTGATGAATTTAAGAAAATCTATTTAGATATGACCTATGGACTTAGTATGGAAGTGGTATTTGACCGTTTCTATCATCGGGTAAAATTAGAAGATGCCAAATATATTACAAGTTCGTTAACTCTTTTAAATAAAACAGGTGGAAATATTGTAAAAGTCTTTGGAACCATTGAAAAATCTTTCTTTAATAAGAAAAAATTAAAACAAGAAATGCAGAGTTTAACAAGTGCTTCCATCTTTGTTTTCCGAGTTCTATGTGTTTTACCATTTCTCTTTATTTTAGTGATTTATTTACTTAATCCAAGTTATTTTGAAGTGGTTTTTACTACACATATTGGAATAGTTTTACTCCTTCTTACTGTTCTTCTTTATGTCATTTATATCTTAGTCATTAAAAAAGTATTGGAGGTTGATATCTAATGAAAGAAAGAAGTTTAGTACGAAGAATTTATTTAGATAGCACGATTAAAAAAGTAGAAAAGAAAATTAAATTACTTGGAATCCATTGTAATTATGATGCTCAAGATTTACTTAATATGCGATTACTTGCAAGTTTATTTCTCTTTGTCGTCTTAATTATTTTTAATAAAAATGGTTATATCCTAGCACCTATTGCAGTAATTGTCTTTCATTATTTAAGTGAGTATTTAATCCTTGATTTACCAATTAAGAAAAGAACAAGAAAACTAGAAGAAGAAGCCATATTCTTTTTTGAAGTCTTATCTTTAACTTTAGAAAGTGGAAGAAACTTAACAACTGCTTTATCCATTACCGCGAAGAATGTCGAAAGTGAACTTGCCGAAGAATTTCATAAATCCTTAAGTGAAATGAAACTTGGTAAAAGTTTTCCGGAAGCGATGACCAGTATGAAAGAAAGAATTCCAAGTGATACCATCAATAATGCAATTTTAAATATCGTTCAAGCAAGTGTATTTGGAAATAACATTCAAGAATCTTTGAATAACCAATTAGATTTTTTAAGAGATAAAAGATTACTTGAAATTAAAAGTGAAATTGGGAAATTACCAACTAAAATTAGTATTATTTCTGTTGTCTTCTTTATCCCTATTATTTTACTTGTTATTTTAGCCCCTGTTTTAATTGAATTTTTGATGAGATAAAAATAATTTTAATTTTCTATATTATATTATCTACAAATTTACATATTTTTACAATAATTCACCACAAATTGTGAAAAATTCACCCTATATATTGACGTGGGGGGGAGAATTGAACATTCCCCCAAAATATAGATAAATGATAGAAAAGCCTTATAATACAAGGGTTTATAGGTAATTGGGATAATAATTATTAATTAACTTATTTGATTTAAAATTGTATAATTTGTATTGTTTACTTAAAAGTCTTCTAAAATGAGGACTTTTTTTCATGTCATTAAAGAAAATAAAGGGGGAAAATAAAAAAATGACAAATAAAATAATAAAAGTAGGAAGTTTTTTTAGTGGAATAGGAAGCCCAGAAAAAGCTTTAGAAAGATTAAAAAAAGAAGGATATATAAAAGATTATTGTTTAGAGTTTTTTTCAGAGATAGATAAAAATGCAATAAAAAGTTATTGTGCAATTCATAATGTAGACGAAAGTTTAAATATTGGAAATATAAAAAGTGTTAAAGGAGAAGAGTTGCCTTACTGTGATATCTGGATTGGTGGTTTTCCATGTCAAGATATTTCATGTGCAGGCAATATGAAAGGATTTGACTTTCAAAGTTCAACAAGATCATCTTTAGGATGGGAAATGATTCGATTATTAAAAGAAGTAAAGGTAAAACCAAAAGTTATTATTTTTGAAAATGTAGAAAATATTACTAGTAAAAAATTTACAAAAACTTTAAATTTATTTAAAAATGATTTAACGGATTTAGGTTATTTTTTATATGATAAGGTATTAGATGCACGAGACTATGGAATTCCACAAATGAGAAGAAGGTATTTTTTAATTGCTTTTAATAGAGAAGTGGACTTCAATTTTCCTTCTCCATTAGATGTACATTACATAGTGGCTGATTTTTTAAATAAAACTGTGGAAGAAAAATATTACTTAAGTTCTGAAAAATGTAAATATAACGATGATAAAGTTTATTTTGAAAGCAAAAAAAATCAAGAGTATACCTATGAAATTAATTTGAATAAGTTTAAAAATGGTGGAGTATGTGGGATAGATCATTCATGTAATTTTAATCAAAGTAGAAGACTTTATTCTTCAAAAGGAAATATCCCAACATTGATAGCATCCAATACTACAGAACATTGTAAATTAGTAGTGGAAGAATAGAAAGAAAGGCAAACAATCATGAGAGTACGAAAAATTACTTCAAATGAAGCATGGAGACTAATGGGGTTTGATGATTGTGATTATTTAAAAGCAAAAAAAGTATGCAGTGAAACTGCATTATATCATCAAGCTGGAAATTCCATGGTAGTTAATGTTATGTATTATTTATTAAAAAACGTTATTTTATTTCTTTGAAACTTAGTTTCTCTTTCTTTTCCTTTTTTATTGATTTTTACATATGAGGATTTTGAATGATATAAAAAGAGGTGTCATAAGACACCAATATACTCCGATAAACGGACAACAATACGAAACAACATAAAGTTCATCGTAAAGTCCTTGATTTCATACATATTCTTATATGTAATCCCCTCAAGTGATTTAATTATAAAACAAAATTTAGTAAATGTAAAGAAATTTTACTTGTGCTGACCTAAATTTCACGTAAATTTCACAATAATCTTCACAATAAAACTTTCACATTACTACAATATACAATATACAATATTAATATATTAAAAAATTTGGAAAATGTTTTCCTTCCATGTAAAAATAATAATGAACACGGAAACTCTAATAAAACGTATTATTGTAAAAAGTGTTAATTATATTGTATAATTATAGGCGAAAGAATTTTATGAAAATTTTAAAATTCTTATGAAAGAGGGATATTTTTATGAAAAACTACTCAAAGAGTTCATTAGCTATGATTATATTAAGCTTGTTTCCACTTTTATTCTTATTTTTTTTGCCCAAGAATTTATATCATAAGTCATTAATATTTCTTCTGGTTTTTATCGTAGTTTGTCTTTTTCTTTATTTAGGATTTCGGAATTTGTCCCGATATAAAAATGATAAAAAATACATGTATTGGGGACTCAAAATTTATTTTGGAATTTATCTTTTTCTGCTTTATTCTTTAACTGTTTTCTTAAGAAATGATCATCCTCTTCTTTTATTTCAAAACATTCGTTTTGATAATCTTTTGAATCGGATGAATTTAATTCCTTTTTCTGAAACTATTCATTTAATCAATGATGTTATGGCTACTAAAAATTATTCAGCTCTTTTTTTGATTATTGGTAATGTTTTTGTTTTTATTCCTCTTGCTTATTTTTTACCTAGAATTTTTAAAAAAGAAAAGCATTCTTTGATTTTTCTTTTGACTGTGGTTTTAATATCTATATCAATTGAATTCTTACAACTCATTACTTTATCAGGTACATTTGATATTGATGATATCATTTATAATTCAACAGGGGCATTTTTGTTTTTTAAACTTTTTCAAACTTCTGTTGGGAGTGTTTTAGATTCTATTTTGCTTGGGCAAAATAAAAGAATTTCAAAAGAAGAATGTTTTTGGTCTATTCTTATTTTAATTATAGTTATAGTAAGTCTATGTTTTACAGGATATTTTTATTTATATTATGATTCAGCAACTGTTTATGAAATATCCATTATCAATACATCGAAAGAGTGTTTAGGAGAAAAAGAATATTTTCATGAAGATGAATTTTATCGTTATTATTTTCCGTGTCAAATGGGAAATGATGTTTTTATTCGGATTAATGAAAACAAAAAAATAACTAAAATATTACTTAAAGATTACTTAAAAAAACATACGGATTTCTCTATGATAAATCTTGTAGATGATAAAGTTATTTTTGCTGAACCAAAAGGTTATGAAATTTCTTTTACTTATTTTGGATATGGAAAGCATGTCGAGTATGAGATTAAAAACCCAATTGTACAAATACAAGAGAGTATGATTATAAATCATAATGCACTTATCGAATATCATTTTATTGTGACTCCATTACAAAAGGGAGAAACGATTGTAAATTTTAATATTGTGAATATAGAAGGAAACATTGAAGAGAATAAAATATATCGAATTAATGTAGACAATAATCTACATATACAAATATAAATAAGTGAATATATCAATGATTTAGTTTATGCAAGTTTTACTTGCTTTTTTTTTTTAATAAATAGTATTATATTTAATTTTGAAAAGGAAAGAGATGAGTAATCATGAATTATTCAGAAATAATGAATATAATGAAAAGTTTAAGAAAGCAACATAATATGACACAGGAACAACTTGCACAACTATTGTATTTGGATAAATCCACTATTAATAAATGGGAAAAAGGAGTTAGAAATCCAAATATAGATTATATTCATAAAATGTGTAATATATTTGATGTTTCGTTTAATGAAATTCTTAATAAATTGTATAAGTAGGTTTCCAAACTGGCAATTTTTAATGACTAAAAATAATGTATAATTAAGATGTAAAGCAAAGAATATTAAAATTCTAGCGAATTTTAATATAAAAGAGAGAGGAGGTGAGAAGATGAAAAAATTAGGTGCCTTAAGTTTTCTACTTATTGTAGGGCTATCTTTATTCGCTACAGTTGTTAATGCTTCAACATATACTAGTACTCTACAAGTATCAAGTGGGTATTATGTACCAGGGGCATATAGAATGTATACAGCGGGTAATAATTATATTTCGCTATATATAAATGATTTCGAAAAAGTGCAAGGCTTAAATTATACAATATTAAATATTCAACTAGAAGAAGATAATGGTACGGCATGTATTTTTGTTGGAGACTATGATATGAGAATAGATCAAGTATCAACTACATATACTCATAATTGGGGTTATTTAGCACAAGGGTACAGAGCTTATAATTTTGATACACGAGTTAATGGCATAAATTATGGTGGAGTGTATTCTTCCCAAGTAATTATGAGTTCAGGAAGTAATTAAAAGACACCCAAATGGGTGTTTTTTAATAGAAACAGGTGGTTCTCATGATAAAAGAATATACAATTGACTTTATTATAAACCATATGAGGAGGAGTTATAAATGACAATAAAATTACAAAATATCAAAAAAACATATGAAAAAGATGGGAAAAAGAAATGTGTGCTTTCAGAAATTAACTATATGTTTTCAGAAAACACATTTTATGTAATAATGGGCAAAAGTGGCTCAGGTAAATCCACTTTAATAAATATTATGGCTGGAATTTTAGAATTTGATTCAGGAGAAATTTTATATGATAATCAAAAATATGTTGGAGATTCAATGTTATCAAAGTTAAGAAATGAAAGTATTGGACTAATGTATCAATCATATCTTTTAAACGATAATATGACAGCTATTGAAAATGTGCTTTTGCCACTATATCTTAATAAAAATATGACAAATGTTCAAAAAATTAATTATGTGAAAAAAGAATTTTCAAAATTAAAAATGGAAGATAAGATTATGAATTTTCCGAAGGAATTATCAGGTGGAGAGCAACAAAGAGTTGCACTCATTAGAGCATTAATTAATAATCCGAAAATTATTTTAGCAGATGAACCAACTGGAAATCTTGATAAAGATAATGAGAGGATGGTATTTGAAATATTAAGGCAAGAGGCAAATAATGGAAAGTGTGTTGTGGTAGTCAGTCATAATCCAAAAATAATACATTATGCTGACGCTGTATTGTATTTAAATAATGGAGAGTTATATGAAAAGTAATTTAAACAGTATTATTAGTAAAAACATTTTTAAAAAGAAAACTGATATTATAGTTATGTTGTTTTTAATAATTTTGCAAATAACGTTGTTAGTGGGAATATCTTATTTTGGTTCTATTCAAAAATTTTGGAATAATTATTCAAATAATTCATATGATTTTAACTTAGCATTGGTAACTGCTAAAGATGAAAATGTGGCTGAAAGCTTATATCATGAATTAAAGAATAATTCCCATATTAAAGATGTTTTCTATTATGATGAATTTATATCTTTTGGAGTATTTACAGATTATGTAAAAGACAATATAAATGGAGAAGTAGAGTTATTTGGAACGGTTCAAAATACCAAAAAGATTATTATTGGTGAAGATATTTCAGAGCCTTATACAATGATATGCCCCACTAATTTTTTGCCAGATTCACTTATTTATTCTGGAACTTATGATGTGAAAAATATAGTGAATTTAACAGATAAACTTGGGGAGAAAATTAGCATAAATTATGGAGGCAAACATCCAATAAATTTGAAATTAGTAGGAATTTTTGATGGATCTTATGATTTTTCAAACCCTAATGCTTGTTATGTATCTCATGAAACTTTAAAAAAATTAAATGATCAGTATCAACCTGACCTTCAATTTAATAAGAAGAATATATATATTCTTTTGGATGATATTAACAATGCTAACTTATTGATGCCAAATGACAATATTATAAATATTAGACCAATTAAAACCTTAAAGAAAGAAGTCGGTCATAATGCTATAGGCATAACTGGAATTGTCTCATTAATATTAAGTGTATTACTATTTATTTTAATTTATGCTTTATTATGCAGAAGAATTAAAAATGAGTATAAAAATATTGGAATTTTATCTTTAGTAGGATATAGCAAAAAATTCATAAAAAAATTATATTATAGAGAATTTATATTTGTGTTATTAATATCACTTGTATTGTCAAATTTTATTGCCTATTATATACTTGAAAATTTTGTTAGCTGGTTTCTATTCAATAGCCCATTATTATCGTTGATAGATGTTTCTTTAAATCCCATAGCGATAATTATTACAGGTATAGTCAGTGTTATTATATTAAGAATGTCTATAAAAAAATCATTGAATTTAATAGATAATATGAATATTATGGAACTGATATATGATTGATTTTATTAAAATAAACTTAAAATTAATTTGTAGAAACAAAAAATTTAAAAACTATATGTTAATTTATTTTTTGTCAATAATAATTCTAATAGGAATAATAATACTAAGTGAAATAAATGAATATAATATGGAAAGGGTAATTAATGAGGAAAGTAACCGTGAAATCATTATAACTAATTACGAATCATTTACAAAACTTGAAAATTTTATTAATGACAATATTCAAAAAATAGAAAAAGTTGATTATTTTTTGGTAAAAAATATTTTGATAAATAATGAAAATTATGTTATTTCAACAAATAACGAATTTAATGAAGACACATATTCTATTAAAATTAATAGAAACGTTTCGCTACATGATAATGTTTTAATTAAAGATATAATAATAAAAGATTTTATATATGATAATAATTTAAGTGATAATCAAATTATTATAAATCAAAAATTGGCAAAATATCTATATTCACAAAATTACCTAGATACAGTTTTAATTACTATGCACTTAAAAAAATACAACGATATTGAAAATTTTCTATCAACTCTTGAAAATAATAGTATAGTAGCTAATTCAAATGTAACAACAACTGAAACAATGAAAATATGTTTTAATCTAAAATATATTTTAAATTTCATTATTGCCTTTTTTTTAATAGTTGTTTCAAGTATTATACTGATTTTTATGTATAATTTTATTGCTGAACAAAAGAATAATACTCTGGTTTCTTATTTAACAGGCTACTCTATTACTCGAATAATATTTATGTATATTTTTGATACTTTAATATTAGTATTTATTAATTTTTTAATTGCATATTTTCTTTCTTTTTTATTACTCATATTACTTGAATATGTTTTTTCAATAAAAATATTAACATCTGTAACATATATTATGCTCATAATATTATTATATATATTTTTCTTAAATATTTTTGTAATAATAACATCTATTTTATTTTTCAAAAAGAGTTGTATCAGTAAAACACGTTGGTAAAAATAAATAAATCTTTTAGAAAAGTATAATTCATGTTGCAAAAAATTCATTTGATAATTTAAAGTGTTTTTTAATGTATGTTTCATCTACTTTACTAATGAAATTTAATAAAACTATTTGAATTACTTCATAACTTTTGTAAATAATATAAAAAACTGCCAAAGGTTTATATTTTAATCCACTGACAGTTTTCTTTCTTTTTTTCATCTACTCCAGCAAAGTCAATTTTATGATTAGGATCATATTTTAACAACTCAGAATTAATTATTTCCAGTTCTTCACAACAACATCTTAAATTATTATCTATCATATTAATCACCAATATAATTTTCACATTGATACTTAAAATATTCACAAAAGTACGGTATAAGGAATAATTAGATGTATAACAAAATTAAGAAAGGAAGATGCCTTATGTATCGAGATGTTATTAGTAAAGATTATGATACTGATAATATTCATGATAAATATTTAAAGATTTTAAATAAAAAGCAAAAAGCACTTTTATTAAAAATAAAACATTATGACATAGCAGATAATATTGCATTGTGGCTAAAATATTTTGAAAGAGAAAGAACATTTTTTGAAAATCTTGTAAATGCTTATAGTTATGAATTGTTTAGTGAATTAACTAAAATTAAGATGAATCAGATTTATAATGGAGTTGAAAGATTATTAAGAGAAAAGTATAAAATATATATTGTGTATCGGAAACCATTAATTTTAAAATCTGATTCATTATTAGAAAGTGTGTAATAATGTATACAATGAAAGAGAAAATTGGCATAAAATTGCTATATTTGTGTGCTTTAAATGATATGCCAGTAAAAAAATTATCCGATATTAGTTCTGTTTCAGAAAAAGTAATCAATAATATTATTTGTGGGGAAAAAAAGCATTTAAATACTAATACTTTAAATAAAGTAATTGTACATTTTAATATGACATTAGGTGATTTTTTTGAAGATCTACTTTTTAAAGATTAGAGTTAGGAGAAATAAAAAATGATAAGAGAAAATGCAAAAATTTTTATGAGAAATATTAGTAACTTTATTAATGACTTTTACATAAACTCTTAAAAGTACATAAAAAACAGGTAATAAACAAGGATTATTCAATTTTTCTATTATTAGTTCTACCAACGAGCCAGTCCATAGAAACTTTATAATATTTTGCAAATTCTATAAGAGGATAAGTATGTATTAAAACTTTACCCAATTCATACTTGGAATAGTTAGATTGGTCTACTTGAATTTTGTCAGCAATAGTCTTTTGTGTATCTTTGTTTTTCATTCTTGTTTC
>CANPXO010000019.1 GCA_947586205.1 uncultured Bacilli bacterium | reverse complement strand
GGTGGTATTATTCCAGCAAGAGCAGCTGCAAAAAAAGATCCTGTTGAAGCATTAAGAAGTGAATAACATCGAAAAAGGGGCTGAGTAGAAATGAATAATTTCTATTCAGTTCTTTTTTTGCTTTGGAAAAGGAAATTTTTCGAAGCTTAAATTGTTTGGTGTATCCCAATAATTATCTTTTAATTTATTGCCATCTAAAGTAGAAAAATATTTTCTTATGTTGGCACCTAAGCATATAAGCATAATCTCACAAGAAACTTTATCTAAACCTCGTCTTCTTATTCTATCATAATTCATATTATTTTTTATTTGTCCAAATGCACCTTCTACTTGGATGCTTCTGTTTATTCTTATTTCTATTCCTCTTGGACTTTGTAAATTTTTTCTAGCTTCTTCTTTTAATAATTCATATTCTGGTACTAGTTCATATAATCTATAATCGTAGCTTTTATTTTTTAAGTTTTTCTTACAGATATAAGAATAATTACAATTGTTACAACCAACAAATTTATAAAGTTTACTATTTTTATATCTTTGATGTCTAATACCATCAAATGATATTTCTTCTCCGATACAAGTATTTAAACACATAACTCCATCATTAAAAGTATAAAATAATTGGGGCCTTTTTCCATCAGCTTCACCACTCCATGTAGAATGTTTAACGTAATTTTTTATATTGTGATTTTTCATATATTGATAATTTTCATACATTCCATATCCTGAATCTGCACATTCATTTTTAGGATATTCTTCATAATATTTATAATATAGGTCATTCATTGGGATAAAAGTATAGAAATCATCTCGATTTTGAAATACTCCATACATTGTTATTAACCCACTTGATACCATTACTTGTATATTATATCCTGCATGAAAATCATGACTGCTTTTTGAATAATAATCTTCCTTTAATACCATTGCAGTGGCATCTTTATCAGTTTTGTAATAAGAATTCCTATTTTCACCACATATTGTTTCTTTTTCTTCGTATTCAAGTAACTTGATTAAATATTGATAAGCTAATTTATAATTTCTTTGTTCTTTAGTTAATCGTTTACCTTTACCCGTGGGAATAGAATTAATATCTATATTTTCTCTTACAACATACTCTTTTATTAGCTCATTTAACTCAAATGATTTTATTTTATTTTTTATTTCAATTCCCATTTTAAGAAATAGTTCTTTAATCTTAATATCTAATTTTTTATGGTAAGTAGTTGGCTTCCATACAAATTTATATTTATTCGCATTTGCTTCTATTTTTGTTCCGTCATTATATTGAATATCTATATTAACATTAAGATCTTCTATAATTGCTTTTGTAATCATAGTAAATATTTCATATTGATAAGGGACTATATATTTATTAATGCAATCCTTTATTGAACTGTCACTTGGTTGTTGTTGTTCCATTAAATAAATAACTCTTAAATCAAATTGACATAGATTTTCTATTTCTCGTAAACTACCTTTAAATTTTGAAAAACAATAAATAAGAGTTGCGATTAAATTAAATGGATTGTATCCTTTTCTTCCAACGTCACTTTGAACGTTTTTTATTATCAATCCTATTCCTGAGTTATTCAAAATTTCAAGAAATTTATCAATTTTATCAAATTCCTCACAGCATTTCACTGAGGGGACTATGAAAATTGGTCTTTTTGTGTTAAAATATCCCATGTGATACATCTTCTTTCGTCAATTAGATTGTATCACGAATTGGTCTTGAAGTCTTATGATTTCAGGACTTTTTATTTTTTTGAATAAATTAAAAAAGAACTGAATAGAAATTATTCATTTCTACTCAGCCCCTTTTTTCATACTCATTTGCAAGTCTCCTTTTTTGTTTTCCAATCAAAACCAAAGTCACTTCTTTTGATTTTACACATCTCCCCATTTCCGCGATAGAAAACAATTCCTTCCATGTAATGATTTTTTAAATACTCTTTGATTTCTTCATAATCTCTAGGAACATCATTAAGTATTCGCTTTCCATGCTTTTCAAGTACATCTGTATCTAATTCATAAGGGTTACCCTGTTCATGAACTCCAATAAGTTCATAAGTTCCATCTTCCCATTGAGAATTTTGATCAAAAGCCATAAAGTGATATTGGTCATTTGGATCTTTTCGATCACATAAAAGCCAATGTGGAAAATGCCCTGTAATTGGATCTGCTTCATCTTGACAAGGAATTGCATTAGCTGGTAAAGTCCTTCCTTTTTTATAATCGTACCTCCGATATAATTTTTGATTCTGTATCATACAACAAGTTCCATCTAATTTTTCTGTAGCAAATCCTTCTCCTGCAAGAACCCATTCACATCCCTCTGTTACTTTGTTAAGACATCTTTTCACATGGTGTCCTTCAAATTCTCTTTCAAATAATGTTGGCATTTTTTTCATAAACATCTTTCCTTTCTTTATTTCACAACATCAAACTAATATTTTTTAAATCTTTCATTTTATTTATATAAACATCATAATCTTCTTTTGCCATAATCCGTGAATAATGATATGGACAAGGACTCTCATTAAACTCAAAGTAATAAGAATCTTCTAAATGATTCATGTTCACAAGTTCTATGACATTACCTTCTCTTCCAACAATCAAATACTCATCTTTACTATTTCCATTACTTACAACTGTCATAGGTTGAAGTCGGTCTGTTTTTGATAAAAGGTTTAATTCTATTTTCTTCTTTTGCATTTCCCTACGTTCCTTTTTAGGTAACTGAAATATTCGTTCATTATATTTGATTTCTTCCGAACTAGCACATTTTTTGAGCTCAAAGCCCTTTTCCTCCATATTCTTTTTCTTTATGCCCACTCTAGCAAAGAAAGTATAATAAATTCCTAGCTTTACCTTAACAGGAACCATTTTAGGCTCCCGGTTTTTCGTTGGATAAATTCGAAAGCAGAAAAATCGAGTTTCATCTTCATCATAAACATAGTACAGATTATTTCGATAATCAAAAACCGTGCCTAACTTTAATGACTTTTTGGTTTCATTTCTAAATTGCAGCATTTTTTGTTTATAAGCATTAATAAGTTCAATCTCTCCAGAATGAAACGTATCGATTAAATTCATAGTATTGGCTTTTTTCACTTTAGTAGGATTATCAAACAAGAACATATAATTTACATCATTAATACAAACTGATAATTTGCCACCATACATAACGGGATAAACATTAAAATATTCCGAATCCACATCATAAATATAGTACCTTTTTCCATAAACACGAATAACATCTCCAACACCAATAGAAAAGTTTAAATACTTATTCTCAATTTTTGGTTTTGTTCTATAACGACTATGAATAAGGATATACAATTGTTTATTTAACTGATTTAAATCATACTCACTAAGATGACCAATGGTTTCAATAAACTGATTTTCTTGTAATTCAAATACTTTCAAACAAGAAATATAAGTCACCTTTGCCATATGATAGTAAAGTTGCCCTAGAGGATAATAAAGAATCTTCCATTTATCTAATGGATAAGGACAACTAGTACATTGAAGTACATAAACTTTATTTCCATTCTTTTTAATAACAACGAATGGACCTTCTCTATGACCTTGTGGAATTCTTTCGCATTCTTCTTCTGTTTTATATCTTCGAGCCCAGACAATATTACCAACATTTAACAAGGAAAAATTATTATTTTCATCAATGGATATCATGTCCATATATCACACCCCCATATTTCTCTCATATTTGTTTCGCAATCATAATATACCACCAAAAATTTAAAATGTAAAGTAAAATTACCCACATAATATCAAAAAAAATAAAGTATCCTTCATAAAAATGAATACTTTATTCTAAACTAATTCATTCCAGTAATTAAAAGCCTTACAATCGCCACAAAATTTCTTTTTGTCGAACTAGGAATATTTTTAATTTCTTTCATAATCGTAAGCAAAGTCGATATATGAAAATCTTTTAACTGCATAACATTCGTAATATGAGACTTTTCAAATACCGAAAAACAAGTTTCCACAAAGCTTTTCTTTTCTTCTTCACTCATCGCATCTACATAAGAAACTAAATTTTCATGTAACTTTTTACTCTTTTTCGAAAGAGTCCCTTTCGCAAATTTGCCACCAAAGACCTCCCAAGAACCGGCATCATGTTGTAAAATTCCAACATTTTTACTGGGAACAGCCTTACAAATTGTATAACTTAAACTCATGCCTACCACGCTATCTTCGGGTACAAGCATGAATAACTTTGGCAACATCTCTTGATATGTTGGTGATTCAATCACATTGGATAAAAATCCAGGTCCATCAAAATTATAAACTTGTTTTACTCGAGACTTATAATATTCTTTGCCATACATATAGGCATACATAGCTAAATTTCCACCTTTCGAATGCCCACCAACATAAATCGTTCTATCAAATAAGCGAATCGTCTCATCAAAATATTCTTTAGCTAAAGTCTGAGATGGGATAGGAAACTGATACACCATTTCCAAATCTTCTTTCCACCCTACAACAGAACTATCGGTTCCTTCATAAGAAATAAACGTAATGCCATTGGGTAATCGAAATGTAACCGCGCCAAACTGACAAGTATGATTTATTTTTTTTACAAAGTGATAAGCTTTCACATAATCGTATCTTTTAGATTCACATAAACTCTCCACAATGGGATAAGTAATTGGAAATAGCCAATCTTCATGTTTTCCATCTTCTTTTTTATATTTTGCCAAGTATTTTTTACAAGCATCTTTTAACAAAACATTCTCTTTTTCCCCACTTGGAATAATCCCATCAAACTTCACATAAGATAACAATGAAAAAATTAAACTATCTACTTCATTAAAAGCATAATCAAAAAAGCTTTCCTTTTTATAGTAATCTAAATAATCATAAATTGTTTTCAAACGAAACCACCTCGCCCATCTCATTGTTTTTCTGACAAATTTCTGCTATAATTATTGTATCATAGAAAGTAGGTTTTAAATGAAAAAAAGAAAGAAGTTTGCCAAAATTGCCAAGATTGTTCTACCCATTCTATTTACACTAATAATTGTCTTGGTATTATTTATAGGATATAAATTCATTACTAAGGATCCAAATAAAACTTTTTTAGAAAAATTAGAAATGGATACTTATGCTCATATCACAAATTATGCAATATATGGAATACATATGAATATCGAAGGAGAATTTACCTTACCAGACGATGTTCAAAATCCAAAACTACTCCTTGCCAATGATTCTACTCAAATAGAAATTCCTTGGGAATTAGAAGAAGAGAATCACACTTATACTTTTAAAACAAGTAATTTTATTAATGAAGGAATTAACCTAGAAAACATCCCGGTAGCCGATTTATATTTAGTCATTGAAGCAGAATCAACCGAGAACGACAAAAATTTAAAATATTACTCTGTTGAAAATCATTCTAAATATGAAAACATGGAATATTACACATTAACCAAAAATCATAAGAACAACCAAATCACCATGGAATGGAACACCTTTGAAGAATGCCCTACATGGAGATTCCAAGTGAAAGAAACAACATTACCAGAGGGAGTTTATGATATCACGATTGACCCAGGTCATGATGGAACAGACCCTGGAAAAACAATCTGTTTACTAAGTAACGATTTATATGATGCCGGGGATATATCAGGTTGTTATCAAGGTGGGACCAAAGTAGAAGAAAGAGAAATCAACTTAAATGTAAGTCTTGCCTTAAAACAAAAACTAGAAAATTTAGGATATAAAGTAGCCATGACAAGAACAGATAACCAAAGTCGTGTCGAAATCTATGAACCTATGGGAAGTGCCACGATGGCAAATGATACGAAATCAAAATTTAGTCTTGCGATTCATAGTAACTCTTCTGGAGTACCAGGTGGTGACTCAACATTAAGCGGCTTAGAAGTCTATGTGGCAGGAGATATAAACTTTGACCTTGCTGAACTTTTTGTAAATGAAATCACATCTAATGCGAATACAACTCCATCTACAAAAATAAAATATCAAGTAGCAAATGGGATTTATCAAAGATTTTTTACCCAAGAAGAAATTGACAACGATGATTATCCTGAAACAAAATCATTAGATTTAATCTATTATTATTACATAAGAGAAGTTGGTGGAGTATCCACTCATGCAATTAACAATGGATATTCTGAGTACCACATCAATGAGCATTACAATTCCAATAATACCGCGGAGCCATACCTCTTTGAACTTGGCTATGTGGATAATTTAAAAGAAGTAAACAATTTAAGAGATAATGCCGATGGTTATGCTGAAGGACTCGCAAAAGCCATTCAAAAATATTTAGAACAAGAATAAAAACTAAAGCGTTAAAACTTTAGTTTTCTTTTAGGCCATTTACTTCTTCAACAGAAAGTCCAGTTAACTCAGAGACTTTAGGAGCCGTAAAAATAGAAAGTAATTTCTTAGCAATTTGACGTGCAGAAGATTTTTCTCCTATCTCAAAGCACTTTACATATTCATTTTCCTCTTTAGAAATATATTCACTCATTTGCTTATGGTCTACAATGACTTGAAGTTCTACCTTATCATCTTTACGTTCCAAGTTGATTTTAATACCCGAATCTTTTAAATCATTAGATTCCCTTTGTAACTTTTTCCCAAAAGCAATCACAGAATCAATATCTCCTTTTGCTTCAACATTTAACTGAGCAACCTCTAGGATATGGTCTTTTGCAGTTAATTTCACAGACCCTTTAAGGCACAAAGACTCATCCTCGTCATTGTCCTCATCTTCAAAAGTTTCTTCATAAGTATATCTTCCCTCATTTTCAGAAAGAAAATGGCAAAAATGTAGCATATTAAAGAAATCATTAACACAATTTTCAATCATTATATTTTCTCCTCCAATATTGCTAGCATCTTCATACTGTCTTGCCTTTTTAATGTTCTTTTAATTTTTCAATTTCTTCGACAGACAAACCTGTAAGATTCATGATTTCTTGAATATCATAGTTTTTTTCAAGCATCGATTTGGCAATTTCAATGTTTCGTTCTTCGCGTCCTTCATCATGACCTACAGTGCGTTCCGAATTAAGCATCATTTGCATGTCTTCTTCATCGGTTGCAAACCTTACAAATTCTTCATCTTGATTTAACTCTATGACTTTATCTCTAAACTTATCCATGAATTCATCTTCCCCTCTTGGAAGTGCATTTAATTCTTCTTCATCCATATCAAATATGGATAAATACCGAAATAGTGTTCTTGCATCTTCATCACTTGCAGTATACCATAATCTCCCTATTTCGTCCATAGAAAATTCCAAAATAGATACATTACTAAGATACTCTTTATGGTCAAAAGATTGCACTTTATATTCTGTTTCCAGAGATTTTGTGGAACCTAGCCCATAAGTAAAATCAATGAGCAGATAAATTTTTTTGCTTTCATAGTTACTTCCTGTTCTTGCATCTTTGTTGATGATCACTGTAAAAAAGTTGAAGTTTCTGAAATGTAACCATGCTGGATAGCCATGATTCATTTCCATTTGGATGACATTTCCATCTACATCAAAAATTAAATCAGCCATTTTTCCACGTTCGTAAGCATACCTTTTGATGAGTTCTGGATTACGAACTTTAATGTCTTTCACTTTTTTATGCAAGATTAGTTCCAGTAATCGTTTGGTTAAATCTAAATTTTCTTCATCACCAAAGATTGCTTTGAAAACTTTGTCGTAACGTGCGCTTAGAAATTTTTGCATCTGAGGATTCCTCCTTTCCACGAACCATTAAAGCAGAAAAAAGGAGGCTTTGCAAACGCCAAAAACGGGTAAACCTTTGCAGATTTTGAAAATCTGCTTAGCAAATTTTGAAAATTTGCGGCCATTTTTGCCAAAAATGAGCGATTTTGCCTAATTTGGCCGTTTTTTTTGACAAGTTTTGTCGAACCATGTCGAATATTGTTGAAAATCAGGAAAATATTCACAATGACGCACATTTTTATTCGATTTTTTTAAAAAATTCTTCCATTGAAACATTTAATGCTTTTGATATGATATACAAAAATTCTAGACTACAAGTTTGATAACTATTATTCTCAATATTTGCGATTGTGCCTTCATTATATTGAATTAAATCTGCTAGCTGAACTTGAGTTAGTTTTTTCTCTTTTCGAATACGTCGTATATTCTTTCCTACAATAACATAAATATATTTATTATCGTCTTTTTTTATTTCCATAAACGCATCACCAAGTTTATTATCTTATGAACATTTATTAAATGTACTACATTAAATAAATGTACTTTTAAGAAAAAATATGCTATACTTACAATGAAATAGAAGGAATGTGTTAATATGAAACTTAAAAAATTTAAAGAAAGAGATTATAAAAGAACGGGAATTATTGCATTTACAATCATGTGTATTTTGTTAGTAAGTGGAGTAATACTTTATAGAACATTTGCAATCTTTGAAGTAAGAACAAATCAAAATGTGATTAAAGGAACAGTCCAAGATTCAGGGGATATTTACTTTGCGTTTTATAAAGATAATCAAATACAAAAGGAGATGCCAAAAAAAGAAGAAGGTTATGTATTAGATGAAAGTAAAAGTTACTGTGGAGTCACTGGAGAAAATGATTCCCAGATCAAAGTATTTGTAACTGAAGATAACATGATTCATGTAAGTGGGGTCACAACTTCAAGAACTAAATGTAATTTATATTTTATAAAAGGAGCATACTTATTAGGAAAAGGAGTACCAATAGTAGAAAGTGGAGAGGGTTTATATGAAGTAAAACATGATGATGTATCAGAAATAAATGAAGGTTTTAAAGAAACAGAATTTCGATATGCAGGTAATAATCCAAACAATTACGTAACATTTAATAATGAGAAATGGAGAATCATCGGTCTAGTGAATGTTTTAGTACCTCAAGTAGATGGAAGTGAGAAAGTAGAACAAAGAATAAAAATTGTGAGAAATGAAAGTATTGGTTCATATAGTTGGGATTCCCAATCCGATGGTACTAACTATAATGATTGGACAAAAAGTACATTGATGAGTTTACTAAATCAAGGAGCTTATTATAATCGGACCTCTGGTACTTATTATAATCATAATACCGAAATACCTGTTAATTTTAGTGAAAACGGTTTATTGGATTTTGCAAAAAGTATGATAGAAAAAGTAACTTGGAATTTAGGTGGAATATCAGATGCAAGCAGATCTATTGAACCTGCTAAACGTATATATGATTATGAAAGGGGAAAAGTTGCTGTAGTTGACCGGCTTCTAACTTGGAAGGGAAATATCGGCCTTATTTATCCTTCTGATTACTTCTATGCAACAGGCGATAATCAAAATACATGCTTAAATAAAATGATTTCTGAATGGAATAATAGTGAATGTGCTTCAAATGACTGGTTATTATTTGAAGCAGTTAAAGATGCTCCTGATGACAAATTAATATGGACTCTTATGTCTGGCTATGATGATCAAAACGATGTTATTCGAATATTATTAACAAGTGTCAAGCAAAATGCTGCTTGGCGAGACCATGCTGTATATCCAACTCTTTACCTAAAGCAAAATGTAAAAATTTTGAATGACACAAATAACGGTAGCCAAGAAAAACCCTTTTCAATTGTTCAAATTTTCTAATAAATTGAGTTCATTCAATATATTAAAAACTGCTACCCTTTTTGAGTAACAGTTTTTTTATTAAGCATCAGCTTGTTTTGTTAAACTAATTTCCAAATCAATTGTATTTCCATTACGATAAACCGTAACTTTCATTTTATCGCCAACATTATGATTAAATAACAAATAACGTAAGTAAGCGATATCAGTGACATCTTTATCATCCGCTTTAACAATGATATCTCCTTTTTTCATACCACCATTAGCAGCAGGACTTCCTTCGTCAACACTTTCAACAAAAACACCTTTATCAATATCAACACCAGGAATTCTAAAGTAGAATTTGATATCTTGTAAATTACTCATGGAAATACCAAGTTTAGGTCTATCAATCGTTTCTCCTTTTTCCTCACGAGTTGCAAAATTTAAAGCTGTTTCAATTGGAATCGCAAATCCCATACCTTCTACACCAGTCGCAGCAAGTTTTAAAGAAGTAATTCCAATAATTTCACCATTAGCATTCACTAGAGGTCCACCCGAATTTCCAGAGTTAATCGCAGCATCTGTTTGAAGAACGCTCATCATCATATCACTTGTACTAGAGCTTGTAGTAGAAACACTAACTAAACGATTCTTTCCAGATAAAATACCTCTTGTAACCGTTCCAGAATAAGTATCTGAATTAATAGGAGAACCAACCGTGAATACTGTATCCCCAACTCTTGCATTTTCGCTTGATCCAATATCAGCAACATCTAAAATTTCTTTTTCATCAATTGCAAGAACGGCTGTATCCGAATATACGTCTTTTCCTTTTACTTCTGTCTCCACAGAATGTCCATCTGTGAATTCTACATGAATGGCATCCCCAGATTCAATCACGTGATTATTTGTCAAAATATAAGCTTTTCCATTTTCTTTCTTATAAACAAAACCAGTTCCTGTTGCATATAACTTTTTATTTTTATAAGTTTTAACAATGACTACTGCATCATATACTTTTTCAACAGCATCTGCAATACCTGTATCTGTAACAGTCACATTTTTTGTTTCCACTTGCTCCGTAATGGTTTTCACAAAAGGTTCTGGAAAGAAATACATCAAAGCATATAGTCCAAAAGCTCCTAAGAAAAACATTACAACGCCAACTAACCAAATTGTTCCACTATTTCTCTGTGTTTGCATCTAAAATCTCACCAACTCTCCATAATTTGTAGGAAATCCCATACGGTCTAAAACTCTATCAATTTGAATCGTATGAAGTTTATCCGACAACACTTGAATTTCATATTCTAACTCGCTCATCAACATAAAAAAATCATCCTTTCTAAGCATTTGCCTTAATATAATAACAATCGCGAATAAATCATTCTTCCCATAAATATACTCATCGTTTGTCTTAGGAATTCCCAAAAGTTCATGAAACTTTGTATCTTCAATGACTCTCTGAGTTTTATGTTCAAATAAAATATCCTCATGCGCGCATAAATTTCGAAAATTAGCAAGTAATGGAAGATAAACAATCAGTTGACTTGCTGTGACTCCAAAATCAGAAGCAATCGCTTTCTGGTCTTCAGGTTTCAATATCTGATAAAGTTCACTTACAATTCCAAAAGACAAAATCTTCACCACAATCCAAAAAGGAATATAACCATACTTATTGATATAATGCATGGTTGCTTGATGCTGTCCTCCATTGACTCTGATTTGTCGCTTCATCTTATTTAACAAATCATCCACTTGTTTTCTTCTCGATTTTTCATTCGTAAAGTTTTTCGGATTCAAATATTCCTCTTCACGAATTCCATAATGTTTCGATAAATTATATGCGGTGATACTCTTAATATTATTTTCAATAATGAGCAAATTTTTAAAAATAATATTACGAATATGTCTGTCAAACTGAAACATAGAATAAAGTTCTTCAAAAGTAGTCCCAGGTAAAAACATTTTGTTTGTCATACTTTCCATAAAAAGCATACGGTATCCACTGACAAAGAAATAGTTTTCACGAAGTAAAATATCTTTTGTTTCTTCTACATTTTGAATGACTAAACCTTTTCTTTGTAATATTTCAATTTGTTCATCCAACGTCTTAAATGTTTTAGCCATTATCCCACGCCCTTACACTAAACAATTATATCACAAAGAACGTATCTATTGTAAAAATATTTCATGTAAAGTTTGTAATCATTTTGTGAAAAAATGGTGAAATATGATACAATAAAATAGAAAGGAAGACGAATATGCCATCAATTGTCACTCATTATTTATTTGCAAAAGACGTTTTAAATCATAACAATTTAAAAGAAAAAGTAAGTATTTCTCATTATTTTATCTTTGCTCAAAGCTTTGATAATTTGTTTTATTATAAATTTTTAACTCCATGGCAAGGAAAAGAAATAAGAGACTTTGGGGAAGATGCCCAGACAGAAAAAGTAAATTTATATTTTGAAAATATACTTGATTATATAACAGATCATCATTTAGAAAAGGACAAAGAAGTTTTATCTTATTTTTATGGAAGTTTATGTCATTATATGCTAGATTCTCATTGCCATCCCTTTGTAATTTATCATGCTGGATTACCACTTTTAAACAAGAAATACCGTGGTCGTCATGAAAAAATAGAAGTGGGTCTTGATGCTTATATGTATCAAAAGAAAACAAAAAAAGATTTATATAAAGAAAATCTTACAGATACTCTACTACCTAAAGTCAAATTTTCGCAGGAATTAAAAGATACAATGGATAATGTCTTTAAAAAAACATTTTCCAAAGAAGATATCGGAACAATCTATGAACAAAGTACCCATACAGGCAATCTATTATTAAAAGTAGGGGTCACCGATAGAACTGGATTAAAAAAAGCACTTTATACAATTAAAGACGTATTAATTCCCCACAAAAAAAGAAAGTATCAATACTTATCTTTTCATGTCACAAAAATTGAACCTGAACTTGCAAATGTAAATCACAATGTATGGTACCATCCAGTTACAAAGGATAAAAGCACAAAATCATTTGAAGATTTATACAACGATGCCTTAAAGAAAACGGAAAATATCATAAATGAAACAGAAAAATATTTTAAAAAACAAATTTCAAAAGAAGAACTATTGAGTCTAATCGGAAATAATTCCTATACAACAGGTCTTCCTTGTGATAATATAAATGAAATGAAATATTTTAAAGACTAAGAAATACTTATAAGATGAAATGGTTTTTCTTTGTTTCCTTCTTGTCCATCATTTAAAATTTTAACGTTTGACTTAAGATATAGAACTGGAAAAACGTTTGCAGGATCATTAGGTATAGTACTATAAATATGTCCAAAACTTGATAACAAAAAAACTGAATTCGCATCTTTATAAGAAGTCATAGTCCAAATATTATCATCGATTAACCAATCTGAACTTGCACAAGAAGTAGATGACCAATTAAAGATTGATTTACTTAAACATTCCTGTCTTTCAGATCCTCCACTTGTAGCCCAGCCATAGTCTGATGGATATATTAAGCCTATACTATGAAAATTATTTTCTTCTTCTTTTTTCCACTCCGATGGTTGACTATTATAAGTTTCTGTTCCTCTTTCTCTTACATAATATTCGGATACTACTGTACTTTCATAAATACCATTACTTCCAATATTCCATGTAATATTTTCATCTATCATGGATTTTGTATTATCTTTTAGTTTATTATAATATTCACCATTTAAATATTCCATAGTACTTGATTTTGTCCAATCATTTGAATTATTATCATCCCATGATTTGTTTTCTTCTAGTGGTGTATTTTTTATAATTTTTAATCTTTGTTCTATTGTTTCATCAGATGTTTTCACATTTACTAAACCAATGATTCGCCACAACTCCTCATTGAAAGTAATATAATTATTTGGATTACTACCTGCAAATCTATATTCTGTATTTTTCCAACCAGCCTCTTCCCCTGTATAATCTTCATGTTTTACTTCATAAAGTCCGTCATCCTTTTCAACAATGGGAATTCCTTTTCCTTGAATAAAATTACCTTTCACAAAATATAAATTACACTTCGTTCTTGAAGTAGTCACACCATGAACTAAAATAGTATAATTTTCTGTTAATGAAACTGTAATATCATTATCATTTGAACCTGTAACACCGCAGTAACTTGCTTCTTCATCAAGAACATATCCCTCACCTATACTTGGCATATCTTTTTGAATTTCACTATCTTTATAAAAAGCAAAATAGATATTTCCTGGGTCTTGGACTGTTCCTTTAATCACATTCTGATTTGTCTTTACTTCAAATATGGCAAATGTTCGATAAAGTATCACTCCACTCACTAATAAAATACAAGTTATAGTAAATAGAATTATACTTGTTCTTTTATTATTTTTCTCTTTAAATCTTTTTAGTTTCATCTTTGTTCCTACTTTCTTAAAAGTTATTATACACCATATATGGTTTATTGTCCATACATTTAATTTGGTGTATGAGAAAATGGAAATAGGTGAGATTTATGAATATAAATCGTTTAAAAGAGATTAGAGAAGATAAAGATATTTTACAAAAAGATGTTGCTAAAGTACTCAATATTCCTCAACAAAATTATTCTAGATATGAACTTGGAATTGTGTCAATGCCTATTGAAAAATATTCTAAACTTGCAGATTTTTATCATACCAGTATCGATTATTTAGTTGGGAGAACTGATGAGAAAAAGCCTTATGCTGAAAGTATATTAAAAAAATGACATTTTAAAAAAATTTTGTTACAATCATTTTAGGAAGTGTTTTCTATGAAGTGTAAGTTATGTGGTTATAAAAATGTAAAAAAGGCAAATTACTGTGAAAAGTGTGGAACGTTGTTTACGAAAGAAGAAAAAGAAGTTGCAAAGAAAAAGGGATTTGATGGTTTCTTACGAAAGTTGCATCATTACTATGAAACCCTTACTTTTCATTTTATTACAGACCGTATATGGTTTAAAATTTTGTCATTAGTTCTTTTAATTGGTTTTTGTTTATGGATTTATTATGGAAAGAATGATACTTTAAAAATAGAAGATAGTGATGCTTATTCCTACCAGTATAACACTAATGAAAAAGAATATTATTTGTATATTACTGAAGAATATTTTGCTCAGTATAACGGTAAAGTTCCTTTGAGTTTATATGTACCTAAAGGGTATGATACGTTATATGTAGGACTTTATAATGAAAATAACGAACTGTTATCTAAAGAAGAAAAATCAAAGACGAGTGAAATTATTTTAGAAACTAACACAAAAGAGAACGACTACTATGTGATTTCTTTGAATGACTCCTTAGATAAGCCTTTGAAAGTGTATATTTATTTAGGAAGTGATGCGTCATGAAAGAAAATGTTTGTTACTGTGTTTATTGTGGGACAGAAAATCAAAATTCTAATAAAAAATGTAAAAAGTGTAAGAAAAAACTTCATTTGAAAAAGCATGAAGTTATGGATTATTTTTATAATCGAATTAAAGATGATATTAAAGGAGAAGGAATAGAAAGAATTTTTTCGATACTCACTGCTATTGTTCGAAATTTTTGGTATGGAACTGTTATTACTCTTACCGTTGTTGTTGGAGCCATCACGGCTGTTGCTCCTCCGAGGTATGAAAACGAAACTGTAGAAAAGCCTGTCTTTACTCCAATCTCTGAACAACAAAGATTGCTTGGATGTTGGAAAGGTGAAACTAGTTATTCAACTCATTATTATAAATTTATTGATACAGAAATGGTTGATTATTATTCTCTAGAAGGAGATTATCAAATCAGAGTTCTTATTCCTTATTATATTGATGTAAAAGTTGCAGATGGAAGGTTACGACATTTCTTTGGACTTGGAGCAGTTCCTCCGGATGAGATTAGTGGCTTAGATTTGGTTTGGATTAGTGATGATGAGTGGCACGGGAATTTAGATAATTATACTTATGAAACAAATACGAGAATTTCTTGTGAGGAATTTGATGAAATTACAAAAGATACTCCTTATACAAATGATTATTCATAGAGAATATACTTTCCTTTATATATAATTGGGAATTCTTTGATATTGGCAAAGTCTTTTGGTTTTACCATACATGCTTGCTTTTTAAAATTGTAAACTCCGGCATCAGAAAGTAAAGATGCGACAAAGAAACTGCAAACATAGTAGTTTTTTCTTGCACTTGGTATGCCAAAAAATCTGGTTATCATGCCAGCAAAGTCATATTTAAACTCTTCTTCATGATTCATCATATATTTAATTCTCTTTTTTATTTTGTGATATTGCTTTGGTGTTACTTTTACTTCATAAATAATACATTTTGTTTTTTGAAATTTTTGGAAAAAGGCTCCTTCTTTAGTTTCGATGTTAAAACCTGAGATTAAAAAATTATTGATATTTTTTCTACCAAAACTATAAATCTCTTTACAATCTTTTTGAAGAGATATTCCTACATGGGTATATTCATAATGAGTAAACCATTGAATTAATTTTGAGGGAATAGAATAAGTGTGCATTAAAATAATATAAATGTTCATAAGTCACCTTCTCTATTCTAGATTTTAACGAAAAGAATTTGCTTATGCAAGTTTTTTTGATATAATGAAAGTGATTTAAGGAAGTGATTTAGATGCGTTATAAAAGAGTGGAAGATGCGAAAGAGATTGTAAGTAAAAGTCCTTATTATGTAGATAATCCAACCCAGTATAAAAATAAATGGAATGATGTTTTTCAGAACCATCACCCTATTGTGATTGAACTTGGGATGGGACAGGGAGATTTTATTATCGGAATGGCAAAAAATTATCCTAATATTAATTTTATTGGAATTGAAATGTTTCTTTCACAGATGGCTCATGTTGTTCAAAAACTTGAGAAATTTCATTTACCTAACTTGAAGTTGATTCATATGGATGCAAAAGACTTAGATACGGTGTTCGGAAAAGAGATTGACACCATTTATTTAACTTTCTGTGATCCTTGGCCTAAAAAACAAGATGAGAAAAAGAGATTTACTCATGAGGGATTCTTAAGAGTTTATGATAAGGTATATAAAAAAGATAAACATTTAATTCTAAAGACGGATAATAAGGGGTTTTTCCAATATTCTTTAGAAAGTTTATCTCAGTATTGGTATGTTTTTGATAAAATTAGTTTGGATTTACATCATGAGGAACGTTCTATTCCCAATATTATGACTGATTATGAAAAGCGTTATTATGTGGAAGGTCGACCTATTTATTATGTGGATGCTAAGTTTATGAATTAGCATCTTTTTCATTTTATTGTTAATATCCTTTAAAGTACTGTATTTATTGGCTTTTTTTACTTTCTTGGCGATTTTTCGAGGGTGAAATCCATTAATTTTGGCGATTTTTCGAGGGTAAGCTATTTAAAAAGTAAGTTTTTTGTTATCTTACTCTTCTTAATTTGTTTAATTTTTGTTCTTCAAACGGCTCTGGAAATGATTCAATATAATCTTGCCAATTCGCAAAGTTGTGATGATATTCTAAAGATGGAGCATTGTATTCACCTAAATTCATGACTTCAGCGCTTTTCTTTTGAGTTGGATTTCGTAAGTCATCTAACATCATAAAACTTCTTGTTGTAAAAACCGGATTTTCCGAATAAAGGTTTCCAAAACTTTCTTTGACAAAAAAGTATTCTTTATTTTTGGCATATCCAAGAGCTAGCTCCACTGCATTGTCGGTATCTTCTATTTTGCTAAATGCGTAGTATAACCTTTTATCATTACAAACAATTTCACTTACAAAAAGTTCTTCTCCTGAAAGAATGTTATTTGGCGTAAAGTCTAATGGTTGATAAGTCACTCCATCAATAGTAATAGGAGCAGAATGACGATTTCCAAATGTTTTATCTGTATCCCAAAGCTTTAAATCGCCTATTCCTAATAAAATAGAATCCGTGGATGATATTTCTTTCTTCATGATTTTTTACTCCTTTTGTTTGTATTTTCCTAAAATATATTGTTTTGATTCTTCCTCACTTGTTTCAAATGCTTTTTCAAAATACTCTCTTTGTATTTTATGATATTCTTCTATTGTTGGAACACTTGTTAAAATCACTTGATTTTCTTTTTCAAATTCTTGCTCTTTTCCTATTTCTATAATGAGCTGATGCGTAGAAGTTAAACTAATATAACGAGCGACTTTTGTTGCCCCGTAGCTTTCAATATTTAAAATATAGGAATGATAAGCATTCAAATTTTTGCCAAGACAATAGTAAATATCTCCTTTTTGAGGACTGTCTTCTAGATATGCAAAGATGATTTTGTTTTCTAGTGTCTCTTCAGTTTCAGAGATTAAAGGATGATTTTTTTCTGTATCTAATTCTGTTAATGCCAAATATTCTTGTACTTCTTTTGTTTTTCTTAATTCTTTTAATCTTTCCTCTACTTTTCTAAGTTTTAACTTTAAATCTTTTTCCCTTTTTATTTCTTTTTGCATTTGTTCTAAACGTTCTTGGTTCATAACTGCTATCCTCCTATATCATTATAACAGAAAGCATTTGTTGTCTGCAACGAAAAAAACTAAAAAATAATTTTTCGTGATCTCCGCGATATATTGAGATTGTTACGTGAAAAAACACGATCCTAATTTTGTGGGTCGTGCATTTATTGAACTACTTACTCATTTGTCTTAACTTTTTTTAAACTATATTCTTTGATATTTTCTTGTAATTTTCTTTGCAAAAGATATTCTTCTAAACAATATAGTTTATACTCTAATAATTTTCTTGTATTCATATCATTTTTTCTTTTTATGATTTGAACTAATTGGATGCAATCTTGTTCTAGTTCAGAAATAGATTTTTGTTTAATTTCTTCTTCATTAATTAGCCAAGGTGTGTGTATTAATTTTCTTATGTATGGTGTGGTTCCTCTCTTATATCTAGATAGTATGATATAGGCATCTTCTTGTTCTGTTAAATCAACTAAATGGTATAACATTTGCAAATAAAATTCTTTAGAGTATTTCATTTGTTTTATATCTTTTAATTGAACTTCAATACTTGTAATATCAGAAAAATCTAATTCTTTCTTTTTCTTTTGAATCCATTTTTGCATGGATGGAGGTTTTTCTTCTACTTCACTTACTGTTCCTCTCTTTTTGTTGATTTTTATCATGTTTTTCTTCACTTCCTAGAGTATTATATACTAAATTAGTTCAATTATCAAGAGTGCTAAATTTATCACTAAATTTATTTTAAAATCTCATTATAAGATTATTAAAATATTTAAAAAACAGCTTATTTGGCTGTCTTTTTAGTTCTTATTTTGTCTGTTTTTTTATGTTTCTTAAATATTTTTATCAACGCAAGGATTGCAACGATTCCCCAAATTACTTGAAGTGTAAAAGAAAACCAAGCATTTTTAGGAAATAAGCCTATGGCCATAAAAAGGGCAGCAAGAAAATTTAAAACTTGATACAGTATTCCATTTGGAATTTTTTCAAGTGATAAAAGAAAATAGGCTATTAATACTAATACCATTCCCACCCATCCAAAAATATCAAATATCATGAAAACATTCCTTCCTTCTTACTTAATACTCTGCTTCTATCATCAAAATCAAAATCCATATATACATATCTATCAAATGTATAATCCAAACATTTATTAATGCACTTTTTCGCTTTTTCAGATATCTCACTTATTCTTGCAATTCCATTTTCTGTTTTTACTAATGGATCAATATATCTTTTTTTGGATTTTATATATACACAATACTTATCTGGAATTTCTTTATCACTTGTTTTGACATCTAATCCTTCTTGCCAAGCTTTGAAACATTCGGAAATATTATATTCTTTACAATTTCTGATTTTATTAATGATCTCTTCTTCAGATAATTCATATAAATCTTCAATTGAAATAATACCTAAGTTTGACATTCTCTTCATAATGTCTGCTAGTAATTGCATGCCAAATCGTTTTTTGTCATCCATGTACAGAATGGAAAGTTCACTCATTCCTTCTACAAATCTTTCAGCTATTTCTAAATCTTTAAAACACATTTCTGGTGTTCCGTCTTCTTTTTTTACTATGACAATATTTGAATAGATCTTTTGTATTTCATCTAAATTCCAAATTTTTTTCACGTGTCCCAGACCGTTCGATAAAGTATACTCAAGTCTATCAGCAGAAAGCATAGGCGTATTATTATCGGCAATTGGATATCTATGATAATCATATACTTCATCTATCTTAATTTTATCTCTATTTAATAAAGACATTATTTCTTTGGATTCTAATATCATTTTCCTTGTTAAATCTTCTGTTGATTCTTGATTTTCGTGGTCGTTGTTCATAAAATCTATACAATGTTTAAAAGCAGGTGTTGCTATATCATGAAATAAACCTGCGAGAGTTTGCTTTTTATCGTGTGTAAAATGCCATATTACAAGGGCAACTGCTATACTATGCTGTAAATTTGAATACCATAAATCAATGTGACACATTTTAGAGTAATAAGTTCCACAAGTACAACTTATTCTGTCTTGCTTTTGCATTCTAGGTGTTTCTATATATTCTAATAAGAATTCTGGAAAATCTTCAGATAAAATTTCATAATATTTTTTTACTAATGGATTTAATGTTTCTAAGTATTTTTTCATTTTAACCTCAGTTCTTTCGCGAAAATGTTTTCTGTTTCCTAATATAAATATATCATATTTTTATATTTTATAAAATGTACTTTTTGAATTGTTCTTAATATTCTTATTAACTATTGATAAATGCTTACTCGGATCAAATCTAAATAAACTTTTAATCTATTAATTTTAAATATTCTTTTAATATTTCTATTTCTAACTTATTTATTAGTTTAACAAAATCAGTATAATCACCAGTAATATGAGCTTTATCTAAAGCTTCATAATATTCTAATCTATCTTCTTTCTTTATAATTACGGGATTAAAGCCATGCTTCATTAAATCTAAATTCATAATTAATCTTGATGTCCTTCCGTTGCCATCAACAAAAGGATGAATTTTAACAAGTTCGCCGTGGAGCAGTGCAGCTTGAATGATCGGATGATACTTATTCCAAGTTTTATAATTTAAAATTAATTTTTCCATTAACTCTGGAACTTTTATAAAATTTGGTGGTATGTGAGAAGCTCCTTTTATCGTTACATTTTCACTTCTATATCTTCCAGCATTTTCATTATCAATTTCTTTTAATATGAGAGCATGTATATTTTTTATATTCCACTCAGTAATTGGATTATCCTCTTTGACGATAGTCTGTAAAAACAAAATTGCATGTTCATGATTTATAGCTTCTAAGTGTTCTTTTATAGATTTCCCTCCAACAGTTATTCCTTCCAAGACCACTTGTGTTTCTTTTAAAGTTAAAGTATTCCCTTCTATCCCATTACTATGATAAGTCCATTCTAAATTCATTTTTTCTTGGAAAGTTCTAAGTGTATCTTTTGGGATTGGTCTTTTCCTATCAAGTTCTTTTTTTAAATTGTTCACTTCATCGAAAAAATTATCTGGTAAATCAATGATAAATTCATTATTGTTAGGTTTTATTGTTCTTTTATCAACTGGTTTTAATGCATCGATAGGAATATTCCAACTATTTCCGTTTTTTACCGCATTTTCTATTCTTCCCTCTTTTAATAGTTGTCTTATTCTTCGTTCACTAATTTTCCATTTTTTTTCAGCTTCTTTGGTAGTCATAAAATTCACATAAATCACCTCTTTAATTATTATTATTATACCGTTAACGGTATTTTTAGTCAATTGCTTTTTATTTTTTATTCGTTTATAAACACATAATTTGTAAAACAATTAAAATTAAATTTTGATAAATTTTTTTCTTTTAAACACATGGATGTGGACAATCGCTACATTTATATAGTTCTCTTTTTTTCACTAATTTTAAACTGTCACCTTGATTTAATATAACAGGTTTTTCCTCTCCTTTACATAGGGTAACATCATCTAAATACTTATTCATAGACATAAATTCTAAATGATTTTTTACTAATTTCCAACCTTTTTTAGTCATAATATGTACAGGAATTCGTACTCCTACTTGCCCGATGGCACTGGGTTCAATATACTCTTTGACATATTTTGAAGCGCATGACCAGACAATGTCCGCATTTTTTAGCATTGTTAATGCAGTTTCTTCATTGATTCCAGTTGAACATAACCCAAATTTATAGATGGTTATATCATCACTCTCTAATTCCTTAAGTTTTTCCATTAACTGATTGTCATGAGCTGCTAAAGTCACTGCGATGTTTTTATATCCCATTTTTATTGCTTGTTTTACTCCTTCGATTTGATTTATTTCACTAGAATATGGATATACTGGAATAATTCCTGCATCTTTTGCATTTTTCACTATTTTATCAGATGGACTGGTATAAAATAATCCTGTCATTCTTTTCACTGCACCTTGCGTATTAGAATCATTTGTTGTAATGATTGTTCCTAGATTATTGGACACGATGACGGCAGCATCTAATAGTCCCGATTTAAAAGCTGAAGATATTGTTTCACTAGCTCCAAATAAGACATTGGCTTCACAAGAGTTAAGAGGGCGATTCGTATCAAAATATCCAGCTTTAATTACAATTTGATTTATTAATTCGCACATTAACTCACTTTGCTTCTTACTATCACTCACATCTAAACTACTTAATAATTTTTCGGCAAGTTCTCCTCCAACTTCTTTTAAAAGTTTTATCATAAGAGGGCAATATTTAATAGGAATTGGTGTTGCTTTTACCGCCGTTAACTTGCCATCTATTTTTTGAAGAATTATGAAACTACCAAACATCCTTGTAATATGCATTTCCTTCATAGAATAAAAATCTCTAATTATTGAATTTATTCCTTTAGCAACTTCATCTTCATTCCAATTATTCCAATCATTAAGATACATGTCTAACTTATCATCCATAATTTTTATGTCTAATATTTCTGCATTAAAATGTAACCCAAAACTAAACTTTTCTTCATTAAATCTAGTCAAGAAATACTCTATTAAACTTCTTTGTTGAAAATGATTATAATAATCTAGTTCATCCTTATTCATATCAAAATATTTTTCAACATGAGGATTTTTTAAAGGAATAGAGTATTTAAAAATTCTTCCTTTATCAGAATAATACTGTTTTAAATCTCCACCTAAAACTTTCCTATTTTTCACATTTATTTCATATAAAGATACGTCTCCGTTACTCGTATTTAAAACATGCGAAACCCTTTTACGTTTTTGATAATATTCCAAAACTTTTGCTTTCATAAGATTCTCATATTTTAAACAATTATCATCATTATTATATAACCTATAATGAATATAATCTTCTCTTGCTTGCTCGTAAGCATTTGCTTCATCATAATCCATTAATAAATAATAACTAACGCCCATTCCATCTCTCGCTTCATAAGTTGGTATTATTGTTTTAAATGAAACATTCTCTATAACTTCTTGATCATCAAATCCTAACTTTTGATAAACTTCGGGGGCTTCTGGTCCAAAACCAAATTCCAAAAAATCAATAAGCAAGGCTTCACTTGTTTGATCTGTAAAACTACCATCTTCTTTTACATATCCCTTCTTTGTCTCTAAAACATATTTAAGTCCAGCATGACTTGCCATAAAAATTCCTTCTTTCTATATTTTTTCCTTTTTCCAGTTGTATTATAGCTTAACTTATGATATAAGTATAATATATATTTTTTATATTTAATATAAGGAGTTTTTATATATGAATATTAATTATGAATCTTACAAAATTTTTTATTATGTTGCTATGGAAGGAAGTATCTCGGGAGCTGCGAATAAATTACTCATTTCTCAACCTGCTGTCACATGGCAAATCAAATCCTTAGAAAATCAATTAAATATCGCGTTATTTACAAGGACTAAAAAAGGAGTTTTGCTCACAGAAGAAGGCAAAGTATTATTTGAATATGTAAAAAAGGGGGTTGAAAGTTTTACTAATGGTGAGAATATGTTAACGAATATTAAAAATTTAAATTATGGTACGATTTCAATTGGCGCTAGTACAACTGTCAGCAAGTATGTATTAATGCCCTACTTAGAAAAATTTCATGAAAGTTATCCTAATATAGATATTAAAATCGTAAATGCTTTAACAGAAGATTTAATAAAGGAGCTTAAAAATGGGAATTTAGATATGCTTGTACTTAATTTACCTATGAGCGAAACAAAAGATTTGAAAATTCAAAAAGTTATGGATGTACAAGATATCTTTGTAGGAAATAAAAAATATTATGAACTAACTAAAGGACATGTTAAGTTAGAAGAATTAAATAATTATCCTTTATTATTTCAAAAAAGTCCTTCAAATACTAGAGCATTTCTTAATAACTATTTAAAGAATTATCATATTAAGTTAATACCAAAAGCAGAAATCGTTAGTTATAACTTAATTATGGATTTTGTGAAGAGTGGATTTGGAATAGGCTATGCCACAAAAGAATTTGTTAAAGAAGACTTAAATAAAACCTTATTTGAAATAAAAGTAACTCCTCATATTCCAGCAAGATATATTGGAATTGCTACACTTAATAAGACCATACTAAATTATAGTGCAAGAAAGTTAATAGACCTTATGATATCAAAGGAGTGATACTTTAAATTTAGTAATGGATAAATTCAATTCAATGTGAAATTTTTGGTAAAAAAAGAATGTTAACAATTTATTTAAGTTAACATCCGTGCGTGATTTTTAAGAATTTTATTATCTTTTAAATCTATTTAATTTCAGCAGTTCAATTCTGTGGAATTCCACGGAATTAAAGTTTCAAATATTAATTTTTATGGGAATTGGTAAGATTATCTCCCATGACAATTTTTGAATTTTTTGCCACTGCCACACCTTATATAATAACAAGTATATATAGTATTTATGTAATTTATAGTATTATTGTTATTTCAAGTAATTATAGGTTTGTGAACATTGGTATTTATAGTATTTATGGTATTATTGTTACTATAAATATTCTCTCATCTGCAAACATTTTGCAAACATTGTTTGCATCCGTTTACTGATTTTTCTTATTTTTACTTAAAACCTTTTGGACAGCTATATCTTGACCATCATTTATACAGCTCACAAAAAATTCATCTCTTATTCTATAATACATTCCCCAATTGTTTTGACGTTCACTTTTAATTACTCTATGACATGCCTCAAAACTTTTTTGCTCGTCTAATCCAATTGCTTGGTGCATAAATTCATTTTCGAGGTTTATATAAACTAAAGCATTTGCTTCTTTAGTAGTTTCTCCATAATATTCTCTATAAGAATCAGAAGTATATTCCCCTAGCAAAAACCAAATATCATTTGTTTCCTTAATGTTTCCTTGTGTATATTTCCAAAATTCATGCCTTCCTATTGCATCATCGGAATCTAAACGTAATCCATGATCCAATTCGTATTTTAATTTTACTAAACGAGCATATCTTGCAACAATTGGATTTTTTTCTAATTCTTCCATTTCAGCCAAATCAGTCTCTAGCCACTGCTTAGTTTCACTAATATCTTGTTTTATCTTTTCTAAAACTTCTTTTTCCATATATACCTCCTTCAATTTAAATATTCTATTGTTTACATTAGGATATTCCTTTATTTGCAAAAGTTTCATACTGATTTTTGCAAACATTTAACTTTTTTGCAAACAATTTGCAAACAAAATTCATTATTTTCCTGCTTCTTTAGTAATTTTTATATTTTGTATTTGATATAAATTCCTTTATTTATAAGGGATTCAAGCCTACTTTCCGTGACAATTTTTGAATTTTTTGCCACTGCCACACCAGCATGGATCGTTTCTTCCTACTTTTTTCTCGTTTTTTACTGTTCGATTCGTTTTATCTTTTGCATCATTTGTTTCCCCTTTAATGGTTTGTTTTCTTTCGGTGTTTTGTTCAATGTTTGCTTTAAGGAGGAATTCGGCAATGGTTGCATCTATTCTATTTAGTAATTGTTCAAATAAATCATAACCTTCCATAGTATATGCTTGAAGTGGATTTGTTTGAGCATATTGTCTTAAGAAAATTCCTTCTTTTAATCCTTCCATTGCATTTAGGTGTTCTACCCATAATGAGTCAATGATACGAAGAGAAATGGCTCTTTCAAATTCTTCAAAATGTGGAGCATCTTTAATTTTTAATTCATAGTCTTCATTGACTAGATTTGTTAAGTAATCAATTAGTTGTCCTTCATCTTTATCTTTCATTTCTTCTACAGTAATACGACTTGATTTTAAGAAGTTTTTATTTAGATTGCTAG
>CANPXO010000018.1 GCA_947586205.1 uncultured Bacilli bacterium | reverse complement strand
ACCTACCTTCTTATGGTAGTATTATATCAAATTTGCTTTGCGAAGAAATTTTTTTCGAATTTACTCTTTTTTGCTGTCAAATGCATTAATAGTTGATTTTTGAATTCATTTGTGGTACTGTAATTCTCGGGTGAAAAAAGATGTTATATAAGATGAAATTATGTAGACCCAAAAATCTGGAAGAAGCAAGTAACAATGATAGTTATTATCATTGTTGTCATGGGATTTTTCAACAAGATGCTTTAGAAATTGTCGATAATCTAATTGTAAATGAAAAAATTTTTCATAAGCAATATGTAACAGAGATTGTCACAGGAATGAAAATTCCTTTACTTCGGATGGAAATTCTGTTGATGGATCGTAGATATTTTTATAGTCTAGATGGTATAGAAAATGCTCCATTATTTTTATTCTATATCCGTCAAAATCAATTAAATATTCCAGAAAATAGTATTTTTTCTAAAGAAGAAGTCACTGAAAAAATGCTCACGGAATATCAAGATCAGCATTTTGGAAAGTCTTGGGAAGAAACACTTAAAGAGTATCAAAATTTCTCTCAAGAAGATTTAGTTTTATCAAAGAAAATGAATTAATACATCTTGATTCACTTTATAACCCATACATGAAGAAATAGTCTAGATTCATGTCGATCATATAGATAGTTGGTATGGTTTCTTAAGAAAAAGGAAACTGTATCAGCTATCTAATTTTTTGGAAAAAAGAATTTGACATGGGTCTTAACTTTTGTTAAAATGAAGTTGTTGATTAATGATGTTGCCTTACAACCAACGGAAATCAAATCGCTTATGCGCGTTAAGCAAAATAAAGATAGAAATCGTTCTATGAATTAGGGTGGTACCACGGATTATTCGTCCCTAGACATAGAATTTTTTTATTTAGAAAGGAAAATTGATATGACCGTATATGAAGATTTACAGTGGAGAGGACTTATAAAAGACATTACTTCTCCAGAACTTATTGAAAAATTAAATAAAGGGGGACTTACTTTTTATATTGGAACAGACCCCACAGCAGACTCCATGCACATTGGGCATTATTCTTCATTTTTGATTTGTAAGAGACTTGCTGCATCTGGGCATCGTCCCTTACTTTTAATCGGGGGAGCGACTGGAAGAATTGGAGACCCCAAACCAAGTGCCGAAAGAGAAATGAAGTCTTACGAAGAAATTGAGAAAAATGTCGAAGGTCTTTCTCGTCAAGCGAAAGATATTTTTGGATTTGAAATTGTGAATAACTGGGATTGGAGTAAAGAAATTAATTTTATTGATTTTTTAAGAGATTATGGAAAATATTTTAATGTGAACTACATGTTAGATAAAGATATTATAAGAAGAAGATTAGAAACAGGAATTACTTATACCGAATTTTCTTATATGATTATGCAAGCTTTAGATTTCCTTCATTTATATGAAACAGAAGGTTGTACTTTACAAGTTGCTGGAAGTGACCAATGGGGAAATATTACAGCAGGAGTGGACTTAGTGAAAAAGAAAACAGGAGAAGAAGTTTATGGACTTGTCATGCCACTTGTCTTAGACAAAGATGGAAATAAATTTGGCAAAAGTGAAGGAAACGCTTTATGGCTTGATAAAAATAAAACATCTTCTTATGAACTATATCAATATTTAATTAATACCGATGATGAACTTGTGATTGATTATTTAAAGAAATTAACGTTCTTATCGAAAGAAGAGATTGAGGATATTGAGCGTATTCAAAAAGAATCTCCGGAACAAAGGCTTGCTCAAAAAACACTCGCGAAAGAAATCATTACCGATTTACATGGAGAACAAGAATATCTTCATGCTGAAGAAGTATCGAATAGTTTGTTTACAGGAAATGTGAAAAACTTAACTGAAGAAGAAATTGAAACAGTTTTTAAAGGAGTTCCTCAAGTAGATTATGAAAGTACACCGTTAATCGATTTTTTAGTCACACATAACATTGCCTCTTCCAAAAGAGAAGCAAGAGAATTCTTAAGTGGGCGCGCTATCAGTGTGAATGGAGAAGTTGTCCAAGATGAAAATATGGTTTTAGAGGATAAAAAATATAATATTATTCGTCGTGGGAAAAAGAAGTATTATTTAGTGGTAAAAGCAAAATAATGCTTTTTTTTGTTAAATCTTTGTAGAATGCGCATTTCTTAAATTGACAAGCATAAAATTTACTCGTATACTGTAATTAGGATAGGGGTGCAATAAAGAAAATGCAAAAAAAATATCGAGTATCATTAATGTTTATTATCTGTGGAATGGTTTTATGTGTCTTTATTTTGCTACAATATCAAGCATATTTAGGAAGGCAAGAAGATTCTTTGGGCTATACCTATGTGAATGATGAATTATCTGTGAATTATTTATCTGGTAAAAGATATCAGTTAGGAAAAGATACTTTGGAGTTTTCAATTACGAACCAATCGAGTGAAACTTTATTCTATTATGTTCATTTAACAAATATTTCGGGAAGTACAGAAGGGGTTACATATCAGGTGACTTCTATGAACAATTCTTTTGAACCGATTGAAAGTAACTTATCAAGAACTGTGATTGTAAGTCGTTATGAGTTAAAGCCTATGGAAACACATCGGTATTATTTAACTGTGAATAATCCTCTTAATTCGGATTTAAAGTTTGAAATTGAAACTGATATTGATGAAATGGATGAGACATTTGCCAGTACGATTTTAGCAAATCAAGAAACAACACAAGATACAAATGCTGTTGGTCTCATTGAGAAACTAGAACAATATGGAACGATGTATTATTTCCATGGAAATGTAGAGAATAACTATGTATCATTTGCCGGACTTCTATGGCGAATTGTCAAAATTAATGAAGATAAGACTGTCAAGTTAGTGTTAAATAATACTTCAGAAGAATTAGTGAAAATGAAAGAAGAAAATAATGAAACTCCTTATGTGTTTAATGAGTCACTCGTAAAAGAGTACTTAAATACTTGGTATGAAAATTATTTAGGAAGTGTGGATTCACAAATCGTAAGTACTCTTTATTGTTACGATGATAGCATGTTAACAGATGAATTTAATCGGATTGAATATTTATCAAATATCCGAATCTTTGATGAAAAGATGCCAACAAATGCTTGTGGAGGAACCACGTTATCTGAAAAAATTGCTTTACTTACTGCCGATGAAGTGATGTTTGCTGGAGGAGATACAATAGATAATAAAGATTACTATTTGTATAAAGATGCTCTTCAAGCTTCTTGGTGGACGATGACTCCAAATAAAAAAGAAAACAATAACATCTCTTATATTGCAGTTTCACCGAGTGGTGCTTTAACAAGAGACATTTCAGAATCGAGTGGTTTGTTTGTAAGACCTGTCATTACTTTAGCTAAAAAAATAAAGGTCACAGGAATGGGAACGATAGATAATCCTTATGTGGTTGAAAGTAAATAATATGTAAAAACTATGTATATAGTTTTGTAAAGTAGTCAATTTTCTTGACTATTTTTTTTAATCTTTGGTAAACTATAAGTAGCAGGTGATTAGAATGTTAAATTTCTTGGTGGATATATGGAATATTATGACAAGTCTATCGTTAGTTGATTATATTCTCTATTTTGCAATTATTACTTTAATTATGCTTATTGTATCTTTAATCTATATAATGAGAGAAGAAGAATTTGAAAAGTTAGAAGAACAAGAATTAGAAGAGTCAAAAGATATTGTGAAAGAACCAGTGAATGATGAACTTGATTTACAAAGTATTGTAAATACTATTGATGAAAATCCAGAACCTTTGGCTGATATGACAACCTATGAAGAAGAACAAGAAAAAAGAGCTATTATTAGTTATGATGAATTAATCAAATCAAGTCAAAATGTGATTAACTATGATAAAGAAATGATGGTAGATGATCTCATTCCTGTGAAAAAAATATCCGTGCAACCATCTGAAAAGTTACCAGTGGAACTCATTCCTAAAGAACCTAAGGTAGAAGTGGAAATGGAAAGTGCCCAACAGGTGAGTTTATTTACTTATGAAAAAGAAGAAGAATTTTTAAAAACTTTACAAAAATTAAATGAATTACTGAATGATGGAGCTTTATAGCTCTTTTCTTTTGAATAAAATTTTTGTATAATAAGGAAACGAGGTGAGGGGTATGACCTTTTATATTTATACTCTTGGTTGTAAAGTAAATACTTATGAATCAGAAATGATGCAAGAAAAGCTTTTGAAACATGGATATGTTTATGATAAAGAAAGTCCTGATATTATTATTGTAAATACTTGTACGGTGACGAATGTAGCTGACCATAAATCTAAAGAGATGGTCGCACGTTTTCGTGCACGTCATAAAGATGCTATTCTTATTGTATGTGGGTGTTCTTCTGAAAATCAAAATACCCTTTATCAAACAATGGGAATAGATATTTTACTAGGTAATAAAGATAAGAGCCAAATTGTAGAACTCATAGAAGACTATCAAAAAAATCATCAACCAATTACCATTTTTAATGAAACAAGAGAACTTCCTTTTGAAGATATGGAAGTGGAAAAGTTTACAACTCATACCAGAGCTTTTGTGAAAATCCAAGATGGATGTAATAATTTCTGTAGTTATTGTATTATTCCTTTTGTAAGAGGAGTACCAAGAAGTAAAGATTTTGATGTGGCTTTAAAAGAAATGGAAAGTCTTGTGAACAATGGCCATCAAGAAATTGTTTTAACAGGGATTCATACGGGGTCTTATGGACTTGGAACTCCTTATGATTTAACGGATTTGATTCATGAAGCAAGCAAATTAGAAAATTTAAAACGAATACGTATTTCTTCTATTGAAGTGACTGAATTAAATGAAAAATTTATGGAAGAACTTCGTCATAATCCTAAAATCTGTAATCATTTTCATATTCCTTTACAAGCAGGAAGTGATGAAGTCTTAAAGAAAATGAATCGTAAATATGATTTAAAATATTTTGAAGATAAATTAAAAGAAATTCGGGAGATTCGTCCGGATGTTTCCATTACAACCGATATCATCGTGGGGCATCCTTATGAAACAAATGAGTTATTTGAAGAGACAGTGAAAAATGCGAGCAAGTTTGCTTTTAGTAAGATTCATGTATTTCCATTTTCAAAACGAGATGGAACGGTGTCTGCCAAAGCTCCCGAAGAAGTTCAAGTAAGTGATGTAGAGAAGAAAAGACGTTCCCATGTTTTATGTGAGTTATCGAAAGAATTAGAAGTATCTTATGCCAAAAAATTTATTAGGAAAGATTTAGAAGTTTTGATTGAAAAAAGTGGAGAAGTAAGTACAGGCCTTACAAGTAACTATTTAAGAGTGTCTGTGAAAGAAAAAATTCCAAATAATACAATGGTTAGTGTTCATATTACGGAAAATAATGGAAAAGAATTGATAGGCGAGGTTCTAGAAAAAATCAGTTTAGGATAGATTTTTTGGAAGATTTTTGATACAATACTTTTAGAAATGAAATAGGGTGATGGAAATGTTTCAAAATGCGACAAATAAATCATTAGAATGGCTTGATAATGGAGTAACAAAAGGGATTATTTCCGTTAATTTGAATCATGATTTTAAAATTCCTTCGAAAAGACCTGCTGAAAGAAATCAAGGAAGAGAAGTGGTGTCTATTGGAAGAGTAAATTATGCTCTTTTAGACCAATATATCATGAATTGTTTAAATGATTATTATAGTAAAATAAATGAAGATAAAAAAGCAGAAGTTCGAAATGCTAAAATACAAGAATACAATACCCTTTATCAGTTATGGGCAAGAGTAAATGAAGCAAAGATGAGGGGAGATGTAAACATCAGTACTTATTATGATGATATTGTCTACCGACTTTATTTATTGGGTTATCACAGTTGATAATCTTTTTTTCATTTGATAAAATAAAGTAGGTGTTGTAAAATGCAAACAATTGAAGGTAAAATTCGTAACAAAATCTATGCAAGTGAATCTGGTTTTTTTGTGGGTGTTTTTAAAGTGAAAGATGCCAAAGAAAGTGAATTAGAAGATTTAATTCATAAAACGATTACCATTACAGGGTTAATTGCCGATGCAAATGAAGAGGATACTTATATTTTACATGGCGAATATGGCAAAAATGAACGTTATGGATATCAATTTAAGTTTCAAAGTTATGAAAAAAAGATGCCTGAAGGAAAAGATGCTATCATAGAATTTTTATCAAGTCCTTTAATTAAAGGATGCGGGTATAAAACAGCTAAGGCTATTGTTGATACTTTAGGGGAGGATGCTTTAAAACTCATTAAAGAAAACAAAAATAATTTATTTACAGTTCCCAATATGACAGAGAAGAAAGCGACCAATATTTATTTAAGTGTTCTATCCTATTCTCAAGTAGATGATACTTTAATTACATTAAAAAATTTAGGATTTAGCATGGCAGAAGCAACAAAACTCGTGAAAATTTATCAAGATAAAACTTTAGTAATGATTGAAGAAAACATTTATAAAATGAAAGACTATGTCCCTTTTAGTAAACTGGATAAAATCTTTTTAAGTAAACATGATTCCTATGATAAAGTAAGAATTAAGGAATGTATGAAAGAAGCGATGGAAGTCACTAGTTCAACAAGTGGAGATATTTATTATGATAAAGATACTTTATTAAGTGCCTTAAAAACTCAATTTCAAATTTGTTTAGAAGAATGTGCATTAGTGGATACTTTAAAAGAATTAGAAGAAGTTGGTGATGTAGTTTTAAATAGAGAACAGATTTACTTAACAAAATATTATGAGATGGAAGTTGACATCGCGCATATTCTTAAAAAAATGATGGGCCATCCTAAGAAAGAATTAAAAAATTTAAGAGACAGAATGGACGATTTACAAGAATTTTTAGGAGTGAATTATAATGTAGACCAAGTAAGAGCGATTGAAACATCTCTAAAAAATCCAGTTTCAATTATTTCAGGAGGACCAGGAACAGGAAAAACAACGATAGTAAATGCGATTACAAAGCTTTATATTGATATTTATAAACTATCGCCTATTGATACGTTAAACTCTATTGCTTTAATCGCTCCAACAGGAAGAGCCGCGAAAAAGCTTGCGATGAGTACGAATTTACCTTCGATGACTATTCACCGTTATTTAAAATGGAATAAAGAAACCAATGATTTTGGCGTGAATGAATACAATAAAAATCATCATAAACTTATTATTGTCGATGAAACAAGTATGATTGATACCCATTTATTTTCTTCTTTGTTAAAAGGAATTGATGATACAGCTCAAGTGGTGTTGGTTGGAGATACTTTTCAACTTCCAAGTGTCGGAGCAGGACTTATTTTAAATGATTTAGTAAATTCGAAACTTTTTCCTTATACTTCTTTAGAAACTATCTATCGTCAAAGTGAGAATTCTTATATTCCAATATTAGCCAAAGAAATTAAAGAGCAAAAATTAAGTGATGCTTATTTAGAGAAAAAAGACGATTATAATTTCTTAAATTGTAGTAGTCGAAACTTAAAGAAAATGCTTAAAGAAGTTGTCGAAAGAAGTGTCGAAAAAGGACTTAAAGTAGAGGAAATACAAGTGCTAGCCCCAATGTATAAGGGAGAAAACGGAATTGATAATCTCAATATTTTATTGCAAGAAATTTTTAATCCAAAAAGTGAAGACAAAAAAGAAGTTGCTTACTTTGACACTGTTTATCGTGAAAAAGATAAAGTTTTACAACTCGTGAATAACCCAGATGCCAATGTTTATAATGGTGACATTGGTTATATTGAATCCATTAAAGAAGTGGTTTTACCTAAAAAACATACGGAGATTGTCATTGATTTTGATGGAAATAAAGTCATTTATCAAACATCTGATTTAGCAAGTATTAAACATGCTTATGCAATTACTATTCATAAAAGCCAAGGAAGTGAATTTCCGATAGTCATTCTTCCTCTTACTAAAAATTATAATATGATGTTATATAATAAACTCATTTATACAGGAGTATCAAGAGCCAAGAAATGTTTAATTTTAATTGGTGAAAAAGAAGCATTCTTAATGTCTATTTATAATAATTATTCAAATGATCGAAAAACAAGTTTATTAAATCGTTTACAAGAGATTTGGTAAGGATTGGAAAGATAAAGAGAGTAGTTTTGAACATACTATAAATGAGGTGAAAAGAATGAAAAATATGATGATTGGCCTTGGAATTGGTATGGCAGGAGGTATGGGGGTTGCAGCTTATATGATGATGAATCCAAATACCAAGAGAAATGCAAATAAAATGCTCAATAAAGCAATGGATAATGCAAACATGGCTTTAGATGATATGAAAAATAAAATGAAATAAGAAAGAGAAAAGGGAATTAAGAGTGGAATTAAGAGTATTAATTCTTTTTTCTAGTTAGGAGTACTATGGAACGACTTATACATCCTTTTGAACCGTGGTTTCAAAAAGATTCAAAAATTTTAATGTTAGGAACATTTCCAAGTGTGATGTCAAGAAAGTGTAATTACTACTATGCACATCCCAAAAATCGTTTTTGGAAAATTATGGAAATTTTGTTTGAAGAAAGAATTGAAAATCCAAAAGAATTTTGTTTAAAACATCATATTGCATTATGGGATACGGTGGAATCTTGTACCATTTCTTCTTCCAAAGATGCAAGCATCAAAGATGTGGTTCCGATGGATTTATCAGTCATTTTAAATCATAGTGAGGTGAAATATATTTTTACTGAAGGAAAGAAAGCCCATGAAATTTATCAAAAATATCTTTATCCAATTTATCATATAGAAGATATCGTTCTTCCTAGTACTTCATCTGCCAATGCAACTTATTCTTTAAAACGTTTAGTAGAGGAGTATAAAATTATAAAAAAATATTTAGAATAGAAGTATTTGTATAGTGTTGTATAGAAAACAGGAAACTTTAGAAGCCCTAGGTCATTTTTATTTCAGGAGGTTAAATGAAGCAATATAAAACTAATGAGGAGTTACTAAATTATTTAGAGACAAAGGGTGTTACTATTAACAAAAGAAAACTTGCTTTAAAACTGGAATTTAACTTTTCACTTCACGTTTATTTAATGAATGTAAAAACGTTTGTGGTTGCAATTCAAAAAAAGTGTGGTATAATATTTGTAGAAAGAGAAATCTTTCATAAAATGAAAACTATTGTCTATAATAGTTCAGGACATAAAAAAAGAGATACATCTGATTTTTGGATGTTAGGTGTGTCTCAGTCCAATCTATGTGTACTGAAAGGCACCAATCTAAGATGTATAAGGCGCCTTTCTTTTGTCATTTTATAGACAATTAGTCTTTGTGAAAGTACTTGTGTAACACTAAAATAATCACCACAAGCATAATTAAAAATTCCATTAATTATTCCTTTCATAGGACCACCCTCTTCCAAATAAAAATTATAAATTAAATATTTAATCATAAAAATTAAATGGACTGAGGCAGAAGACACCTAACAATCAGATGTATCATAATGTCATTATATAACAATAATAAACTGTTTGCAATAATAATTTAAAAAAATACTTGAAATTTTAAAAGAGGTTATGATATACTATACTTGCTTTTGAAAAGAAGCGATGTATTATCCGCTGAATAAATATTTAAGATAATATGTAATATTAATAGAAAGGATTTGTGGATTATGGCTAATTTAGTTGATAAAATCAATGAAAAACATATTCGTAAAGACATTCCTGAATTTCGTGTAGGCGATACTGTACGTGTAGACGTATGGGTAAAAGAAGGTAAGAAAGAACGTATCCAAGCTTTTGAAGGATTAGTAATTGCTAAAAAAGGTGGAAGCGTTTCTGAAACTTTTACTGTACGAAAAAAATCTGGTGGTGTTGGGGTTGTTCGTATTTTCCCTGTGAATGCTCCTACCATTGATAAGATTACTGTTCTTAAAAAAGGTATGGTACATCGTGCAAAATTAAATTTCATCAAAGGAATGAGAAAAGAATACAAAGTAAAAGAAAGAGCCTAAAAGTGATTGTGAAAAGTCACTTTTTTTCTTTCAATAATCATGATACAATGTTAGAGGTGATTGAAAAAATGAAATGGTGGAAAGAAATTTTACCTTATGCAGTAATTTTAATTGTAGTCGTTTTAATTCGTACTTTTATAGTCACACCAATTAAAGTACATGGACAAAGTATGTATGATACGTTAAATGGTGAAGAAATAATGATTCTAAATAAGCTTGCCAAGATTAATCGATATGATATTGTGGTAACGGATTTAAAAGTGAATGGCAAAAAAGAAGATACTTTAATTAAAAGAGTGTTTGGTCTTCCTGGAGAAACCATTAAATGTGAAAATGGAATGATTTATGTAAATAATAAAAGAGTAGATGATCCTTATGCCTATGGAAAAACAGCGGATTTTGAAGAAATCACTTTAGGAGAAGATGAATATTTTGTTTTAGGCGATAATAGGGGAATCTCTTTAGATAGTCATATTTTTGGTCCAATTAAAAGACAAGATATAAAAGGAGTGACTAATTTTGTTATTTGGCCTTTAAATCGGTTTGGAAATGTGGAATAATCTAAAAAAGTTATGAGTTATGGATTTTAAATTAGGCTAAATCCGTAACCCTTTTTTTATGATTGAATATGCTATAACGGTATTTTACATTTTGAACAAGTCAATATTTTGTAAATATAGTTGCAAAAAATGTAAAAATGTGGTAAAATGAAACTGTAAATTGAGTTAAGTTATTTAGTTTAGGGGGAGATAGAATGAGATACGGAGATTTTAAAAAATTAATTCTTATCATTTTTGTTCTTATGGTTTTTATGCCAATTCAAGTGTTTGCTAAAGCAAACGTGATTTTAAGTGTGGATAAAAAGGACTTAGAGGCAGGAGATGTTGTCACAGTAAGTGCTAAACTTCCTAGTGAAACAAAGCTATATGCTTTAACAGCCACTTTAAGTTACGATACCAATGTTTTTGAAGAAATGGATGATACAAACTTTGCAAGTGATGATGAAAACATTGATATTTTATACAATAATAAAAATCATAAGTTTGGTATTATAAATAAAGCAGGGGAGATTTCTAATGAGTTATTTCGTGTGCAACTAAAAGTAAAAAAAGATGCAACTGTTGGAGATACGGATATTAGTTTAACTAATATTTCTTCTTCTGATGGAAATAAAAAAACAACTTTTGATAAAACTTCTGTCGAGCTTTTAGTCACTCGTGATGCTAAAGATGGTGAAGTTGTTCCAAATCTGACTACGAAAGAAGAACTTACTACGCCAGAGGAAATCATTAAAACATTCTCTACCAAACCTATTATGATTGCACTTGCATGTGGAGCTTGTATTTTCCTTGTAGGTTTTCTATATGTTCTTTTGAAAAGAAAAAATAAAGCAGTTATATTCTCTTTTCTTGGTGGAACTATATTACTTTCAGTCGCTTTTGGATGCACTTTGGTATTTGGTGAGCAAAAGAAAGATGTCAATGAGGATGGAAACAAAACATATGAAGATGCAAAAGAAATTATGAAGTATCTTTTAGATATGGAGGGTACTCGAAACCCAGAATCTTCTGATAAGACTGAAGAAGATAATAAAGATTTATCTTATAATGTGAATACGAAACCAAGTCAAAGTAGTTCTAGTCAGAATTCTTCTAACCATTCTACAAATAATAACAATAATAATCAAAATTCAAGACCAAGTCATGATTTTGACGTGAATAACGATGGAAAAGTTGATATTGATGACGTTGGTGGAAGTACACAAGAAACAACCGAAAAAACAAATTATAAGGTTACTTTCACAACTCGTAATCCTGAAGAACTTTATGTTCAAAAAGGAAATATTACGTTAGAATTTTATGCAGAAGTGACATTAAATGAAAAAATTAAAGAAGTCGAAATCAATGGAGTTTATTATCCTGCTGTGCTTAATAATAATTACTATAAAGTGACTTTAAAAGAAGAAAATGCAGGAGTTCAAAATTTTAGAATTACGAAAGTAAAACTAGCTAATAAAAGAGAAGTAGAAACAAACTTTACCATTCAAAAAGAAGTTTTAAAAGAAGATCCTTATGTAGATTTGTTTGAAATCGATGATAAAAATAATACTTTTAATTTTAAGTTAGAAGATAAAGATAAGGCATTTAAAAGTGGAAAAGTTGTTATTACAAATGAAAGAAATGAAGTTGTACTTGAAGAAGAAATTCAAGAAGAAAATCATTTTTCTCATGAATTTGAAAAAGATGTAAAATATTATATTACGGTTATCGTTGATTATGATTTAGATAGTAATACATTGAATTCTATTACGGGAGATCAAAATTATTTTAAAGATGAACTTATTTATACTCATTCATTTGTTGTCACAAGTGGGTATGATTTTAAAATATACAATGTGAACATTACAGATGCGATTCAAAAAGGAGAAAAACCGGTTCTTAGTTTTGATAGTACGAATAGTAAAGGTTATGCTATTGAGTATCTCGTTATTAATGGAAAAGAATATGATGTCACAAGTGTTACAAATAATACACATTATACTGTAGAATTAAAGGACAATATGGATACTTCGACATTTGGAAAATATTATGTTGATATGGAAGCTATTGTTTTAAAAAATTTAAAAGTTTTTTATCAAAAAAGTGATTATGAAACGAATACTTTAGTTTATAATGTGCTCAAATATGAACCAACAATTGAACAAATAGAACTTCAAAATCATGAAGAAGAACAAAATATTACTGTAAGTTATCAATTAAAAGATGAGGATGAAACATTAGAAAATTTATCTGTTGTTTTAGTTGATTCCACTGAAAAAGTTGTAGATAAAATTGAAAATGTTTCAAGTCGTGCACCAATTACATTATCGTACCAAGGAAATAATGATGGTAGATATCGAGTTAAATTTTTGGCAGATTGCAATTTAGGAACAGAAAAATATATTTATACAAGTAAAAATATTGGGGAAAAAGAAATTTTAACTCAAACTGAAATCTATATTAAAAATGCAACTGTGAAAACTGTATATCCAACTAAAAATCAACCAAAATATAAAATTACTTTTGAAGTTTCTGTTTCTGATAATTTTAAGGCAAACAATATTTATAATGTTGTTTCGGGAATTACTTTAAATGGATTAAATTATGATGCTGATAAAACAGGGAAAGCATTCACGTCCGAGATTAGTTTTACAGTTCCTAGTGAATCTGGTATTTTAGATTTGACGGCCAATCGTGTTCAATTACAATTTGAAGATTATAACCGTAATATTCATCAGTTTTTCTCAGTCGCACCTTATCATTTCCAAATTGATGTGTTAAAAGATGAACCTCATATTGAAAACTTAGACATTGTGAAAGAGGACTATGAAAATTCTTCAGTCACTTTCAAATTTGATGTTGTAGATGATAAAGGTGGTTTCCAAAGTGGAGTTGTGGAATTAGATGGAAAATCGAATGAAATTCATTTAGGATCGAATGAAGTGACATTTACTGATATTTCCAAAGATAAGAATATGTCAATTGATTTCTATGCGAATTATGATTTAGATACAAATACTTTAGAAGGACAAGATTCGAATTTAAATTTCTATGAAGATGATTTAATTTATAATACAGCGTATCGTTTAATGAATCCAAATACTTATGAAGAGATTCAAGTTCTAGAGCCAGAAGTCACTACGAAAACCAATCATATTTATTTTGAAAAAAATGAAGAAGGAATTTTAAGGTTCCGTTTGGAAGGTTTACAAGAAGATGCAAATCTTTTCCTTAAAAAAGTACGTATCAATGATAAAGAATATGATGTTACTAAAGAAGAAAATCTTTATACTGTAGAATTTTCTGAGTATCATGATGCTGGAGTTCAAACATTAGAGATGACAGAACTAATTTTCCAAAACGGAAAACGTGTATCTTTAAAAACACCTGTAAGTGTTTCCTTTGAAGTTTTAAAAGACGCTGTGACTCTTTATGATTTTACTTATGGAATTGTAAATAATAAGTTAAATATGAATTTTGTGATTAGGGATGATGATAAATCTTTGGTTCATAATGCGAAGGCAGATTTAAAAATTGTTGTTAAAGATGAGGATGGAAATGAACTATTAAATCTTCCATATCAAGATGAAGTCTCTATGGATTTAGTTTCTAATGTACTAAGATATTATGTTCTCGTTTATGCAAATTATGACCGTGATACAGAAGCTTATAAAGAAAACTATTATGAGGAACAAAAGATATTAGATGAAGTGATTTCAATTGATAAAAAAGTTATTGAATTAAAAGAAATTACAGATGTTACGTTATATAAACAAGATGGTGCTTTAGTGACTGAGGTAGAAAAAGTGAATGTTTCTGATATCACTCAAAATAAAGATGCTTACTTTGTTAAAGTGAGTATGAAGGATATGCCAACCATTCATAGTAAAATTCGTAATGTTTTAGTAGAAGATCAAAAATTAGTCCTTGTTTTAGATTATCAATATATGTCAAAAGAGTCCCAGGAATTAAAAGACGTAAGGATTGTGCTTGGTACCATAGAAAATGGAGTTGCAACGAATGAAGCTAAAGCAGAGACACTTGAAGGTTTAGTTGAAAGAATGATTCAAAATCCAACGGGAGACTTTGAACTTACTCAAGATATTGATGCGAGTGAATTTACAATTGACCGTGATACTTTAGTGAATGTAGACTTTAAGGGAACATTGAATGGAAATGGGCATCGTATCTATAATTTAACAAAACCAATTTTTGATACGATAACTGATGGTACAGTGAAAAACTTGAGAATAGAAGGGATTATTTTAGCCCCAACCGCGCATGGTGCGATTGCGAATAAAGTTAAAAATGCTTTGATAGAATATGTTTATATTGATACTCTTACAAAGAATGATACGAAAGGTATGACAGGTGCTTTCGTCGGAGAAGCTTTAGGACTTTCTAAAATTACTAAATGTCGTGCAACCAACTTAAACATTGGAGTTGCTTGGAACGAACAACAAGTAGGTGGAATGGTTGGAATTTTAGAGAACTCTATTATTGAAGATAGTTATGTTAGTGGAACCATTTCTAGTAATTGGAACTATATTGGTGGTTTTGTCGGAAATGTGAAAGGCTCTTCTTTCATAAGAAATAACTATGCTAAAATGACCATGAATAGTGATAGTCTCTCTTGTGGATTTGCTTGTGTCACTGGAAGTGCAACTTTCCAAAATAATGTCAACTTAAGTACTGGAAGAATGACTCATAAGTTTGTGACGAATTATAAAAAATCAGAAAACAACTATCAAATTGAAATGGATGGATATCAGGCTCAAGAAGGAGTTACCATTGTAACAAAAAATCAAGTAAATGAAGAGTTATTTAAAAAAGCAAAACTTGATGAAACTATTTGGAACTTGAGTGATGTGTCTTTCACGAATCCTCCAACTTTCCTTGATGAAAAAGTAAGTAAAATTGATATTAGCAAAGTAGAGGATATTTATGAGGAAAATAAAGAGACATTATATGAAAACTTAATGTTATTCATGCCTTATTATGATGTTACTAAAATTGTTCAAAGTGGAGCAAATATCGATGCAAGTCATATTTTAAATACGAAGAAAATTGCTCATATCATTCCAGTCGATGAAACAGGAAATATTGTTACATATTTAACGAATGAGAATCCAAAAAGAATTGTAAAAATTAAAATTATTTTTGAAGATAATTCTAAAACAGAGTATAACGTTCGTTATGAAAATACGTATGATATGATTGCAAGTTATCGAATTAGTGAATTAAAAATTGATTATACTTATAATCATTATGTGATTGATAAAAATTCACAGTTAGTGAATAACTTAACGAATTACTTAATGAAACTTACTTATGAAGATAATTTGGATGCTTTGACACCATCTGCAGATAACCGTTTATATCGGGAATTCTATTATGATGTGACTCAGAAAGAATTACAAGAATTTGTTTTAAAATATCTATCTAATAGTGATTATACAAATACAAACTCTGATGAAGTCATTAATGATTACTTAGAAAAAGAGTTAAAGGGTGATCAAAAATTAGAGAAAGTTCTTTATGTTTACAATTACTTTAGAAGATTCTATGATGTGGAAATTGAAGGAATAAAGTTGTATGATTTACTGTTATTCCACTCTGAAGATTTCCATCCAAATTTAACAGTAGATGGAGTTGCTAAGGAGTATTTAGCTGATGAAAACAACTTTAATACATCTAAAACAAGTGATGCTTATGGAAATACGATTGGAAAATATACTTCGTATAAAACAATTCCAAAACTCATAGAATACTTCTTAAAAGGACTTAGTGATAAAACACCTGCTGTATGGTTTAAAGAAAGCTATCAAGGATATCTAGTTGAAATTAATGTGGATAATAGGCCAGATATCATGTATACGATGTGGGACCATTTATCTTATGAAGATAAAAACAATCGTGCTGTTTGGTATAATTATGTATTACCGATTTTAACGATTCCAAAAAATGCTTCTTACATTATTTCAACACCAACGCAGTTTGTCATTGGTTCTCAAAGAGTCTATATTTCTAATCCTGATGATCCAGCTGAACAAGAAAAATTTAGAAATCAAGCTGCTATTTATACAGCCAGAATGAAAGATTATTATCAAACAGCCGCGGGAATTTTAGAAGATGCAAAATACTTTAATGAAATTCATACCATTCAAATTGATAAGCGATTTACGTATGATCTAAATGGGAATCAAGTATTCCAAAGTCCACTTACAACTCAAGAACCATTCCATAAGAACTTTAATGAAGTCTTTGGACAATGGGCTCATCAAGATGGAAATGCAGCGACCGCGAATGGTACAGTCATATTCTGGCGTGCTGAAGGAGCTTTAGAAGGAGAATGGACTTATAGTACATGGTCTCATGAGACAGCTCATAATATGGATGCAAGATTATTCCTTAAAGATAATGGTAGAAGATATGATGCTGGTGGAGAAGACTATGCGGATGGAAACTTAACCCAATCTTTTGGTGATGGCGACATTGTCATGAATTTATCAAGACACTTTGAAGCAAATAAATTTATATCTGCAAACTTAGATCCATCTCGTATTCAAACTGCGACTCAAATTCATGATTTCTATTCGAAGTTATTTGATACATTATACATATTAGATTACTTGGAAGGAAAAGCTTTCTTAGAGTTAACAAGTGAAGAACAATCGAAACTTGCTGTTCAAGTTTTCTATCCAAATGAAGAGAAATACACCGAAGAAAAAGATAAGTATTTACAAGATAAATATACCGTTTATCATACGATTTCTACAGAAGACTTTGAAAAAATGGAATTAAAAACCTTAGATGATTTATACACGAATCATTTAGTGATGTATCCAGGTGTGATTTATTCTACTTTAACTGATAATCGTTATGGTGGCGAGAATATTTATAAGGTTCGTTGGTATCAACCTCATAATGACTTTGGTCGACCAGACTCTTATAGTTTAAAATGGTTTGCTTATGAAATGCTTGGATATAAAGGATATAATGATGGTTATATTGAGTACTATAGTAACATTCATTCAGATAATGGATATAAAACAGACTTGATGGCTCTTAGAAAAATTACAAATAATAATGAAATGACTTTTGAAAGCTATAAACATATGCGTTTTGCGGAAACAGAAAAGAAATTATCTTTCGTTCAGCATATCAATGTTAATAAGGTTTATAAAGATTTCTTAGAAGCATTAAAACAAGATGCAGCCTATGTGAAAGAAGCGGAGCAAAAGGCACAAGAGCTATATCCAGGTGATGAAAAAGCAAATGTGGATAAACGTAATAGTATGATTAGTGAAGCAAGAAAATTTAAAAACAGCACAGAAGTAAGAAGACAAGCATACTATGCTATAAAAAATGGCACAAATGATTTTGCAGGAAATGTTTTTGATGAAGCACACCTTCAAGAGGTTCATGAAGTAAAATAAAAGATTGCTGAAATTCTAAAAAATCAACAATCTTTTTTTGTTATATCTTTTTTTGATTCGATCTACCAAGCATCCAATCTATAGAAATGTGAGTTGTTTTACATAAAGAAATCAAAGGCTCACTTTGAATTAAATGTTCTCCTCGTTCATAACTTGCTAGAGAAGAAAAAGAATAATTTAAATATTTACCAAAATCTCTTAAATTCATACCAAGACTTTCTCGAACAGATTTAATTCTTTTACCAATTAATTGATAATCTAGATTTTTAGAGATTAATTTTTTTCTTTGATTCGATAAATTTAACATATAGTCAATATTTACTTCGTAGTAATTTGCAAGTTCGACAATTCTTTTGGTGGGAATAGGAATTTTATTATGTTCCCATTCAGAATAAGTAGAAGGAGCAATCCCAAAATCTTTAGCAATTTCTTTTGATTTTAAATTTTTTTCTTCTTTTAATCCTTCTAGTCTGTTCGGTATCATAGGTATCACCTATATAATTGTTACATTTTAAAATTCTTTCTTTAAAAATATTCACCAAATACGCACAAAATGTGATATAATGATTTTGAAAGGAGTTTATATGGATAGTTCTAATTTAATTAGTGCTCATCAATTTAGTTTGGAATTAGAAACATTGTTTAGACATGTGTCGCCATGAGTTTTTTGAATAAATATGAATCGATTGGTAAAAAAATGGATGATTTACTTCAAACGAATGGTGAAAATTATGTGAAAGATTTAATTATGGATCTTAGACAATTATTGAAAGGATGTGGTTATAATGTCTAAAGGAAAAATTAAAATGATATTATTAATATGTTTTATGGGTGTTGTACTAACCGGATGTAAGGGAATGGTAAGCAACGAAAATCCAAGTAACGATAATACTGAGAATAAACAACAAGTTACTTATTACGAAGATTGTGATAAATTACCAGAGTTAAAAAATGTTACACAATATAAAAGTGAATCATCATCTAGAACTTTAAGTGGTTCTAATGAAGGAAGAGTTACAATAAAATATGTTGTAAATGACGGGGATAATCCAAAAAGTATTGTTGAAAAATATTTGAATTTTATTGAAGATTATGATTTCTCAAGTAAATCAACGACCGAAGATAATTCTTATTCTATTATATATGAAGATTATATAGTAGCTAATATTTCATTTAAAGACTATGAAATTGAATTAGTGATTATTCCTAAAAAGAATCAACTTAGTTCTAAAATTGTAGAATTAAAACCAAATGAAACTATAAAAACTGAAGATTACGAATTTACTTTGAGTAAGGTAGAGTTCTCATATGATGTTAAACCATCAGATACAAGTGGTATGTATATGAGTTATCAAGCTGAAAGCGGTAAAGTATATATTAATTCCATCATTAAAATTAAAAATTTAATGCAACGTAATATTAGAATTGATGAACTTTATACTGTTTCAGCTGTATATTCTGATAAGTATAATTATCAAGGCTTTGTAGTAGTTGATGATGGTAATGATTTTGACTGGGTTTCATCCTATTCTGCAGCATCACCATTAGAAACTGCAACAACACATGGGCTAATCGATTGTCCTAAAGAAGTTGCTACATCTGCAAATTCTTTATATGTAGATTTTGTACTAGCTGATGGTATTACATATCGTTATACTATAAGATAATATTGATAATTAATGTTCTAGCTGGGTTGAATTTATTGATAAATTCAAATTAAAATAAGACCATGAAGGTAATGTGTCTTATAAACATAGAAAATAAAAAAGAAGGGTAGTGAAATATGTGAATAAAAATGTTAAAGATTCTCCTAATAGTGGAGTGGAATTAGAACAGAATAAAAAAATAAAAAAGAATAATGTGACTGATGAACAATCGGATTTAATATGTAAAAAGTGTGGAACATTATTAAAAGAGAAACAACAATTTTGTCCAAAGTGTGGAACCGAAAAGGGATATACGAACAACAAGAAATGTGAAAAATGTGGAGCCATTATTGATCCGGGAGAAAAATTTTGTTCAAAATGTGGTGCTAAAGCAAAAATCAATATTCAAAGTGATTTAATGAATACCACTCAAAAAATTAAAAATATAAATAAAAAGAGATTAGGATTAATAGCTGGTGGGCTTGTAATTATTGTAATACTTGGTATTATATCAAGCATTGCTATACCCAAATTAGCAGTGTCTATAGATGAGCTTCTGGCTGAAGGAAATTATCAACAAGCTTTTGAAAAAGCAAAAAATGAAAAAGAAAAAAAAGATGTTTTGTTAGAAAATATTGTTGCTAAATATAGTTATGATATAGCAGATGGTTTAAAAGATCCAGATTCGTTTAAACTATCTCATGTTTATTATGATGGTGAAAGTGAAATTGTATTTGAAGTAGTTGGTAAAAATAGTTATGGAGGAAATGTTAAAAATTATTATGACTATCGTTATGATGAAGATGATGAAGAATATCAGTTGTATGTTTATTTAAGCAGTCTAGAAGATGAAACAACTTATTCATGGGATACATCGAGTGAAAAAGTAGAAAAACTTTTGAAGAATGTTGTTCGTGCTACCATAATTAAAATTATGAGTGATAGTGATAACAAAATGTCTGATAAAGCAATAGATCGAATAAATAATTTGTTTAAACAAAATAAATTACGAGATATAGAATTAATTTCGTCCGTTTCGATGATTTATCCTGAAGATTCAAAGTCTCTTTAATAGGTGAAGTTATGAAGAAATTATTTATTATTACAATATGTTGTATATTGATGTTAGGCTTAACAGGATGCACAAATTCCAGTTTAACACATCAACATACATGGCAAGATGCAACTTGTATTGAACCTAAGACTTGTAGTGAATGTGGTGAAACTGAAGGAGAGCCACTAGGGCATACGGTTCATTTAGGTATTTGTTCTAGATGCGGGAAAGCAGTTCATGAGGAGGTTATGTTAAATATAGTTCAATATAATAGTAATATTCAAACAATACATGATAATGTAAGTAATTATATAAAAAATGTAAACTATAATAATTTACAAGATTGTTTTAATAAATATAACGCGGCTTATAATGAACTGATTAAAGCTAAGGAAGAAATCAACAAAATTATCATTGAATCTGAAGATTTTGAAGAATTAAATACTCTACGAGAACTTGCCCAAAAAGTAATAGATCATATTCCTAGCAAAATAGAAAACTCGACATCAGAAAAATTAATTGATTTTTTAAATGAATATAAGACTTATTTAATATCTCTTTCTGATTATTATAAAGAAGTGACTAATGTACTATCCCTTTTTAATAAATAGTATGAACTAAATAAATTTGACTCTTTATTTATATTGGAAAAATGATTCAAATATTCTATGTAATCCAAATGACCTAGAAAGTACTATATTTTCTGGGTTTTTCTTTACTTTATTTCGTTCTTTCGCGTATCATTAAATTTTTATCTTTAATGATTTGAACTTGTTTCATATAATCGACTATGGCAAGGATGACATTATCAAAAAAATGAGATTCATTAATATGAATACCAAGAGTAGAACATACCGAAGAAATAGTCATTCCCTCATATTCATGAATATGATTATTTAAGAAAACAACGTCTTCCACTTTCGCATTTTTAAGGGCATAAAATGCAAGCATTGTTCCAAGTACATATTGATAATTTTTTGTGAAAAATTCTTCTGATAGGATACGTCCCATCTCTTTCGGATTTTGTTTGATTTCTAAAAAATATTTTTGTTCGATTTTTAAAAGTCTTTGATAAACAGAGATACATTCTTTTTCAAAAATATCTTTTGGAATATGAAAAATATATTTTTGAAGTAGAGATATGGTGGAGTCATCTATATAACCAAATTTAGTAAAGCAAAGTAAAACAATTTCATATCTATTTAATACGGAACAATCATTTTTAAAATATTTTAAACGGGCGAAAGCATCAAGTTCATTGCTTGGAATTCCTTTTTTCAAAAGATAAAGATTGGTATAAAGTTCAAAATAAATCGATAGAAATTCGGTTAAATAATCTCTAATATTTGTATCTTTTTTTCCATTAATATAATGAACAAATTCATGAACTAATACACTTACATCATTATAATTAAAGTCTCTACAAATGTGAATATTTTGTCTTATAGCATTTCCATCCATATATTCAATTATGCATTTAGAATCTCTATCTTCTTGTTCATAATCAAATTCAAGTTCTCCACTAGATATTAATTTGTCAAAAGAAGGTAAGTAATCTTTATCTATTTGTTCAATAATCTCTCTTGCAAGAAGACAAACATCTTCAAAAGTTAAATGATTTTTGATTGTTTCATTTTCTAATGATATTTGATTTAAATAATTCAACATTTGATCATTTAATATACTAATACGATGAATATTATCTAAAAGAAATGAATGATTTGGGTCTAAATAATTACAAATTTCATTTAAGTAATCATTTAATTTTTCTTTGCTATACAAAAGTATCACCTCTTTTTTTGAGATTTATTATATCATTTTGAAAGAAAAATACTAGTAAGAATTACATATTCCAAAAGCACTGTCATTTGTGATACAATGAAATGGGTGGTTAAGAATGAAATCAGAAGAGAAAATAAGAAAAGAATTAAAGGAGTATATTGAAAAACATATTTTTCCTATTTATGAGAAAAATGATGTGGGACATGGGTTAGACCATATTGAGTATGTGATGAAAAGAAGTTTAGAGTTTGCAAATCAATTTGAGAGCATTGATATGGAAATGGTGTATACAATTGCAGCATTCCATGATGTTGCCCATCATATAGATAAAGATCATCATGAAGTATTGTCTGCAAAAATGTTTTATGAAAATGAAGACATGAAAAGATTTTTTGATGAAGAAAAACGACAGATTATAAAAGAAGCGATTGAAGACCATCGAGCAAGTTTAGCATATGAACCTAGAACTAATTATGGAAAAATTGTTTCTTCTGCAGATAGAAATACGGATATTAATTCTACACTTCAAAGAACTCATGCTTATACGATGAAACATTATCCTAATTCTAGTTTAAGTGAAATGATTCAAAGAGCCTATCGCCATATTACTAAGAAGTTTGGAAAAGATGGATATGCAAAATCTTATTGTTATGATAAAGATTTTGAAAATTTTAAAAAGAAAATTGAAGATTTTATTCAAAATGAATATGAGTTTGCTGTTCAATATATGGAAGTGAATCATGTGATGGATGTGAAAGAAAAAGCCAAATGGTTTGCTATTCATGCTCATATGGGACAAATTCGAAAAAGTGAACCTGATAAACCAATGATTGTTCATCCAATGAGTGTTGCTAAAATATTGGAATCTTATGGGTATGACGATGAAGTGATTTCAGCAGGTTTTCTCCATGATGTTGTAGAAGATACTAAATATACAATTGAAGATATTGAAAAAGAATTTGGGAGTGATATTGCCCGTTTAGTTATGGGTGCTTCTGAACCAGATAAATCTTTATCTTGGGAAGAGAGGAAAAAACATACCATTGAAGAAACGAAAAAGTTGCCTCTTAAAAATAAATTAGTGATATGTGCCGATAAAATCAATAACTTAGAAGATTTATATATTACATTTGAAAAAAATGGCAAAAGAGATTTTAAAGCATTCAAAAGAGGGGAAGACTTACAAAGATGGTATTATACCAGTGTTTATGAAAGTTTAATTGCTGGAGAAGATGAGAATTTACCTATTTTTATGAGACTAAAAGATATTTTAGATAAGGTATTTTATCAAAAAGAAGATTTATTTTTAAAAAATACTATTTTTGTAGATCATAAATCTTATTATGCTAAATTAAAAGAGTTACATGCCAAAAAGATGGAACTTCAAAGACTTAAAGATTTAGTAACACTTTCCAAACCTTTTGTAATTGAATTTACAGGAACTCCAAGAACAGGAAAGACCACAATTTTAAATAATCTTTATGATTTCTTTAAAAAGGGTGGTTTTGATGTTTCTTTGATTGAAGAATTTACAACATCTAAATATTATAAAGAAAATTTAAAAAGTAAGTTTAGTCAAATGGATATTGTAGAAAGAAATATTGCTATTATAGAAGAAGTCGCAAAAGAGTTAGAAAGACTCATTTCCTTAAAGAAAGATATTATTTTAGTGGATCGATCTATTAATGACCGTCAAATATGGAATGATAGATTGTTTGAAAAAGGAGAAATGAAAGAAGAACAATATCAAGAATTAAGAGATTATTATTCTAAAGTATCAAAAGAGTGGATTGATTTTTTAGTCATCACTTATGCCGATTCTTTAGTGGCTTTAAGAAGAGATTATACATCTAGTTTAGCTTTAGAAAAAAGAAGTTTTTTAAATCCAAAAAATATTGATGAATTTAATCATGCTTTAATGGCTTTACAAGATTTGTTTCACGAAAGTGTAGAAAATTATACATTTATTGATACAACGAATTCAGATTTGAATGAGACTTCTGTATCTGTGGCTTCTCAAATACTTCCTGCTATGAGAAGTAAATATCTTAATGAATTAAAACTCAAATATCATTTGAAGTAGGGTAAGTTTATTATGTACAATGAAATATTTGAAAATTTAGAGAAACAATGTTCTCAAAGAGAATTACAAGAATTAAAAGGTAAAACCATTCATTTAGGTATCTTTAGTGAGCCTTATTTAACATTCATGCTAGAAGGAAAGAAAACAATCGAGTCACGATTTACCAAAAATAAAGTCGCGCCTTATCATCAAATATCCAAAGATGATATTGTGATTGTAAAAAAATCTAGTGGAAATATACTTGCTTATTTTACAATTAAAAACGTAATGTTTATCGATTTAAGTATAACTTCTATTGAAAAAATAAAACAGGAATACCATAAAGAACTATGTGTAGATGAAACATTTTGGAACGAAAAGAAAAATAGTCGTTATGTTACATTACTCTTTATTGCAAAGTTAGTACAATTAAAACCATTTTTGATTCATAAAAAAGGAATGCAAACTTGGATTAAATTAAATTAGTGGTATTTTGAATGTTTCTTTCTTTCTTTCATTAATTTACATCTTAAAGTATACATGATAAAATTGACTGTTTCGAAAAAGGGTTCAGGCCACGTGCTTCAGCACGTAAATCCTTCCAGGATTTAGAGACAATTTATTGTCGCAATCGGCAAAAATCCGTGATATAATAACTCACTAAAGTGAGGCGGATAGGAATGAGAAAATCTAGTCATATACAATATGATATCGTGTATCACATCGTTTGGACAACAAAATATAGATATAAAGTATTAACAGGAAAAATAGCAGAAAGATGTAGAGAACTTATAAGACAAAGTTGTAATAGTATGGAAGTAAGTATAGAAAAAGGAAGTATAGGCAAAGAACATATCCATATCATGATTTCCTGTCCGCCGAACATAAGCGTATCAAAAATTGTACAACAACTAAAAGGAAAGACATCACATGTTTTATTAAGTGAATATAAAGAATTAAAGAAAAGATATTGGGGACAGCATCTATGGGCAAGCGGATATTTTTGCCGAAGTGTCGGGGCAGTAACCAAAGAAATGATCAAAGAATATATAGAAAGTCAACAAGACGAATACGAAGAGAATTTCAAAATAGTGGGGTGAGTTTACTCACGAAATGTGCTTCCAGCACCTAGTCCCAGCCACGTACTTTCAGTGCGTGGTAGTTGACAAAATAATTAATCCCTAGGAATTTTGATAAATATGTTAAAATATCCATAGGTGGATTTTTTATTTCAATAAAAAATCATCTCTATTAGAGATGAAGTATATTTGAATGTCCGAATGGTTCGAACAGAAACGTCACTGGAGCGGGTGTCGTAGTTATCTACAACTCTTTTCCAATAACGAAAGAATTTATATAATCTTCCGTTGCTAGTAATAATATAACATATTTTTAATATTTATTGAATAGCAGATTGACATTTTTATAAAAATTTACTTATATAAATTGTAATTTACCTAACATTTTGTTTATTATTAATTTCATTGTTTCTATTACAATGATACCATA
>CANPXO010000017.1 GCA_947586205.1 uncultured Bacilli bacterium | reverse complement strand
ATCATCACATCATCGGTTCCTGAAATTTTGATGGCAAATTGGAATAACTGTCACACTTCTATTTTAATTGCACATTTTCTGTATTTATGTATTTACTTGGATGTTCTGAATATCAATCATACTTGTCCCCTAAAGGAAGAAGTACAATAATTAGACTTTTTAAATTTCTTTTAAAATTTCCGGGAAAGAATTATATCCAGCTTCTGCATTTAAATGACCACCATTATGTATTATAACCTCTTTAGCATTTATAGATTTAGCAAATTTTTTTAAAACATCTTGTGGTATATATGGATCGTTATCTCCATATATACATACTATTTCTTTTACATAATCTTTAATTTTAGATATTTCATAATCATTAACATAATAAGATGGATTTAATTTATTATGAATATCATTTTCGTCTGGTGCTAAATAATTATTAAAGCCACTAACTAAAATTAATTTTTTTATACTTATTTTATTTTCTAAAATATATTTTAATGCACATATACTTCCAGTTGAATGACCTATAATAATGGTACTTTCATTCATTAAATTAAAATCTTTATTATAAACATCCATAACTTTTTTCCACTCACTATAAATATGATGTTTATCATCAATTGGGAATTGAGGTATGATACATAAACAATCTTGACTATCTACTGTTTCCTTAAACCAAGGAAACCAATTTTCAATATTACTACCTTTAAATCCATGAATAATAAAATAATTTTTCATTTTTCTATCTCCCATCTGATTTAGATTTGCCTATTGGCTTGTCAACACGTTTTTAAATTGACAAGTATATCAATTCATCCTATAAAAAATATAAGAAAAGCCTTTCGTTTTTTTTGATTTTTTGGTACAATACTGGTACGTCCTCTTAGTAAAATGGATATTACAAGATCCTCCTAAGATTTAGTTGTAGGTTCGATTCCTACAGGGGACACCAGATAGATACTAAACTCGGACTTTTGTAGTTCGAGTTTTAAAATGGTCGAATTCATAAAGATTCTCTCGTTTCAATAAACTCTTCCACTTCATGAATGGTATTTTGAAAATTTTCATAATCTACAGTAAACCAAGTAACCGGAAGTTGATGATTAAAAAATGTATATTGTCTTTTGGCATAATGCCTTGAATTTTGCTTTATTTTATCAATGGCTTCCTCTACAGAAATGGTTCCATCAAAATATTCATATAACTCTTTATAGCCAATCCCGGTCATTAAAGCTTTACTTCTTATTTTTTTATCATAAAAAGATTTTACTTCTTCGACTAATCCCTCTTCGATCATTTTATCTACTCTTTTATTAATGATATCATAAAGTTTCTCTCTATCGGTTGTAAGTCCAATGATTTGAAAATCATATAAAGGTTTTGAATAGTTTCTTTCTTCTTTTCTTTGTAAAAAACGAATTAATCTTCGCCGATTATTGACATGGATATCGCAAGTTTTATCTTTTTGTAAACACATTTCTTTCAATTCTTCATTTGTATACATACTGTAATTGGTATCTTCTTCTTCTGAGAAAATATAGTCATAAAGTAATGCTTTTAAATAAAGTCCTGTCCCACCAACTAAGATGATGTTTTCACCTTTAAATTTCTCTAGTAACATTCTTGCATCTTTTTGATAATCAAAGACTGTGTAGTTTCTCTCCACTTCAACAAAATCAAAGAGATAATGTGGAACACCTTCTTTTTCCTCTTCTTTTATTTTTGCTGTTCCAATGTTTAAGTCTTTGTAGACTTGCATGGCATCACAGTTGATAATAATAGCATTGTATTTTTTAGCAAGTTCTACGCTTAATTTTGTTTTTCCAACCCCTGTGGGTCCTACAATAGCAACAATCATAGATTCACCTACTTATTTTTTAAAGAATGGAACATTTTTCTCCATAATTTATTCGATGAATAATTTAGAATTCCTACTTTATAAATACGAAGACCATAATGGAAGACCACCCAAGTAAAGAAGATACTTACTAAAGTTGATAATCCAAGTTCTAGAAGAGTCATCTGTCCTAAGAAGAACAATACTGGAGAAAGTAAGAACGATAACATCGGTAAGAATGCCATGACTTTTATGAATACGGCTCCATCAAATTGAACAGCCATTAAAGCTAAATAATAGCCAATCATAATGATGAGCATCATTGGTGTTTGAAGTTGTTGAAAGTCTTCGATACTTGTTGTCATAGAAGCTAGAACTCCAGCAACAATTGCATAAAGTAAGAAACTTGATAAGAAAAGAAGAATTAAAAATGGTAATCCTTGAATCAGTAAATCTAAAACTCCCGAAGTTTTCACCATTTCCATAATCGATGCTAAAGAAGTAATCGTTCCATTGGAAATCAGTTCACTTGATGTAAATATACTTCTTGAAAGTAAAGCGATGCCTCCATAAAGAAGTAACAAAATTCCTTGAATTCCGACAAAACAAGTGGAAGCAATAATCTTGGATAGAAAGTGTGCTTTTGGTGAAACATTAGAAATGATAATTTCCATACTTCTTGTAGTTTTTTCATCATTAATTTCTGCCCCGATCATCTGCACAAGCATAAGTATTAGAAAGAAACATGGAAGGATAATCACTAAGGAAACAACAGAAGACACCATCTCTTTGTTCTCACTTTCACTCTCTTCTTCATTGGTAATTTCAGTTGTTACCACAGCAGGAGACGTAAGAGCTAAGATTTCTTCTTCACTTAAGCCACTTTCAGAAATCGCGACGGTTTCCTTAACAGTATTGATGGCACTTTGAATGACACCTAACGAAATCATTCCTACTTCATGATAACTTATGACATTTGCTTTTAAGTAATTTCCTTCATCAGGAAGAATTTGAATTAAAATTGTTTCTTTTTTCTCATCTTTTAATCCTTCTTTATACTCAGAAATATCATTCACTTTTTCAATAGCATACTTTTGACTACTTTGCATCATGGATGCCACGTTCGTTAAATTTTCAGCAAAAAGGTCATATCCTCCCACTTGGTCTTCGACAAAAAGTTGAATTTCTTCATTGAAGTCTCCGCCAAATAAATTTACAACTGTATCTATATTTGCAATAAAAATAAGTAATACAAGCAAAACAACATTGACAATTTTAAACCATTTTGTTTTTATTTTTTTATCTAGACTTTGTTTCACTAAAAACTTTAATTTATTTGTCATATGCTTCACCTACTTTACTTAAGAAGATTTCATTTAAAGTTGCATCTTCCACTTTAAACTCTGTCACATTCTTCCCTTTTTTCACAACTTCAAAGACATCATCAATTTCTTTATCACTTTTTATTTTCACAACAATTTCATTTGCAAGATTTTGAACATCCAAAACACCAGGAACTTCTTTTAATTTATCTATCGAAACATCACCGATAATATGAATGTTTTTCTTTCGATAATCTTTTTTGATTTCTTTTAGGCTTCCTTCTAGGACACATTCACCCTTCACTAGTATCACTAATTTCTCACAGAAAAGTTCGACATGTTCCATTCGATGCGAAGAAAAGATAATACTACTTCCCTTTTCTTTAAATTCACGAATGACTTCCATAAAGAGCTCCACATTAATCGGGTCTAGTCCTGTAAAAGGTTCATCTAAAATAAGGAGTTTTGGTTCATGCAAAATTGCTGTAATAAATTGGATCTTTTGTTGATTTCCTTTAGATAATTCTTTGATTTTCCGATTTTTATATTCACTCATTCCAAAACGGTCTAACCAGTAATCGAGTCTTTCTTCAATTTTCTCTTTTTTCATTCCTTTTAAAGTTCCATAGTAAATCGCTTGTTCTAAAACAGTAAGTTTGGTAAGCAAACTTCTTTCTTCGGTTAAAAACCCAATCGTATCGGTCACTTGGTAATCAATCGGTTTTCCATTTAATAAAATTTTTCCTTTCGTTGGTTCTAGTAAACCAATAATCATTCGAAATGTCGTAGTCTTTCCAGCTCCATTTACACCTAAAAGTCCAAAAATCTCGCCATCTTGCACTTCAAAAGATAAATCATCTACTGCCTTTACAGTATCATAATATTTTGTCACATGACTCACACTTAACATAATAAATCACTCCCACACATCTATAATTTGTTTTAATAAATCAGCCACTTCATCATCTTTGGAATCTCGAAAGAAATTTTCTTCAAAATAATCATTATGAATGATTGGATAGAGAAAATCCTTGTCCATCTCTTCTAATATCGAAAGTAGAGATATTTGTGAAATTCTTTTGAGTTCATCCAGTTTCTCTTTTTGATGAATTTGAATATTCCTTCTTTCTTCAGGATAACCCGTTAATACATGACATGAAAACAAAGCTTCAAAAATACTTTCTAAGAAAATCTCCGCTCCTGTTCCAAAAAATTTTCCAAATGGAATCGATACGGTGTTTCCGCCATTCACCCTTTGAAATAAATTTGCATCAATCACATCTGCCACATAACCACATAAAACATTTGGCATTGCATTCGCACTTAGTATGACCCCTTCTCCACTTGCACATCCAGTAATCACAAAATCAACAGCTTTTGTATTTAATAAAATACCTGTTAATACTCCAGCACCTACATAGTCCATTCTGTCTTCCTCATCTTCTTTGACACCATAATTTAATACTTCATGATGATACTTCGTTGCAACTTTTTCTAAAACTTTGAATATAAATGAATTTTTCTTTTTTTGACTATTCTCGGTTATCAAAGCAATTTTCATGAACATCCCTTCATTTCTTTCTTCCATTATAACAGTAATAAAACAAAAAATCTAGGTCTCCCTAGAATTAATAAATTTTTGATTTTCCATTTTGATCAACACTTAAAAGTGTTACATCTTCTAACGCTTTATGATGTTTCTTTAAATAGTCATTTAACCATTTCTTTGTCTTTTTCGCTTTTCTTAATTCTTCTTCATCTATCACTCCACTCGTTATTACGGAATAACATAAAGTTTGTTTGGAAGAATTTTTTTTGACACTTGCTTTTACATCACTTTTTGTTAAATTTTGAGAATTTTCTTTTAATAAAACAGAAATGTCTCCAGATGGTTCGAGAATCGCTGTATCTAATTCTTTTAAATCAAAGCACCCCTTTAGTCTACATTGTTCTAAAACTTGAGTTGGACTTAATTTGGCTTTTGATAGATTTTCTTCCATAAAATGATCTTTTTCAAAAAGAATTAAAGGCACTCCTTCAAGTAATTTTTCGGTCGTATGAAATGTAGAACTTAAAAGATTTAAAATATATCCAAAAGCTCCAAATAAAATAATACCTAAGACTCCATCCCATACAGAAATATCCAAACTAATAATGGTGTCAGCTCCAATCGAACCAATTGTGATTCCTACAACATAATCATATAAAGTCAGTTGTTTGATTTGTTTGTTTCCAAGAAGTTTGACAACAAGAAGTAATACCACAAAAAGAAGAAAAGCACGGTAGAAAATTTCCATTCATTCATCACCTAAAATTAGTATGAATGATTTTGATTTCTTTATACTTTCTATTTTTTATACATTCTTTTTTCTACTAATTGAAAGTACTTTCTTCGTACTATTTACAGAAAGTGAATATCCTCCTTTTTCCAATAATTCTTTATAATAATCTGCATCTATAATTTGATCTTCTATCACGACAAGATTTTTATAGTCTCCCACACAATCATCACTCACTGTTGCAAGAAGTTCATCTGAAATTCCACCTAAATAAGTGATTTTTTGAGTTCTTGATGTATAATGATATGGATCTAAAAATTCTTTTGCATATTTTTCTGTTTGGTCTATAATTACTTCTAGAATATATCTTAAATCTGACCAATTGGCCACATCTTTTTCATCTACCTTAAGAAATAATTTATAATCTGCGTAATCTTTATCTTTAAAATTTCTCAAAACCTTATAATCAGGTTTTACAGAAACGTCTATTTGATAACCTTTACATGTATCAATGAAATAAGAAATATCTATGTTCTCATCATAATCAATTAATTTTGTATAATCTTTTGATGCTTCTTTTTGCAAATAATAATTAATGGAAAACTCATTTTTAATATGTCCCAAAAGTATATCTGTATTTATTCTTCTTTGTTCTATTTCTTTATGATTGATTAACATTTTGCATTTAATTCTTGGATATATTTTTGATCTATCTATACTTACAATAATTCCTTCTTGACTTGCAAACTCTAAAAAAGATTGCAAAAATTTTGGACTTTCTCCACCATAAGTTAAATCTCGAATTAAACCTTGATATACATAATCTTTATCTGTTGAATCCTGATCTAAAAGAATCTCTACAGAGTCTCCATACGGATGTTTTTGAAATTCTTCTCTAAGTTTTGTTCGTATCATTTCATAAAACCCATTCCAAAGGATTTCATTGGAACTTCTCTTTTTCTCTAGTTCTACTAGCATTGCCCTTTTTCTCTCTAATAATTCTTCTTGTAAATTCATTCTTTACATCTCTCTTTCTTTCCTTTATTTTATCTTAAATTGTATTTGATGACAAGTGATATTTATAGATAGACAGAACATATAAATTTAGACATTCTTCATTTTTATCATAAATGGTATTTTGAATCAAAGGGATCATATGATACCAATCTTTTTTATCATAACAAAAAATAATATAGCTTCCTCTTTCAAGTATTAAGTCTTTTACTAAAACATCAGGCGTATCTTTTTCTTTTAGAATATGATTTTGTTCCATATAGGTTTCAAATACAACAACATCATTAAAGTCAGCATTGAGTTCTTGAGATAAGCGAAGCATATCATCATACACTTCTTCATAACTTTTATTTAACACTTTGCACAGACTTCGTACTACACAGTTACTTTTGCCATCTTTTCCACATATATAATACTCTTCAAATTTCATGAGATTCTCCTTCTTTTTTTTCTTTTTCTTCTTATAAGTAGTAAAACAAGAAGGATGATAATAAGAAGGATAATAATAGATCCAAGAACTATATACTTTTTTTTCAAAGAAACTTTATTTTGTAAGTATACATCAAAGACAGATACTTCTTCTCCTAAAAAAGAAATATGAATTGTTCCAATAGGAGTATTAGGTTTGGTAAGTGGTGTTACTTCTTCTTTGGTATCATAAGTAACATTTAGAGATTCTAAAGAAAAGTCTTTTTCTAAATACTTCGTAATAGTTTCTTTGGCATACACTGGAATCGATTCTTCTTCCGCATATTTCGTTGGAATTTCATATATTTTTTCTCCTTCTTCTACGATACTTTGATTTGCGTAATGAGAAATAAAATAATCATAAATTGTTTTCGCATCCATCACATGTCTTGGTGTTGACCAATCATTTGGAGCTCGACAAGTCACAAGCATGTAATTCACATCATCTGCTTTAGCAATAGATGCAAGGCAAAGGCCCGCTTCATTCGTAGTTCCTGTTTTTCCACCAATTAAATAGTCCATATCAAGTCCATATCTTAATTTGGCTCTTTCGGTGGTGCTGTAAAACGTTAGTCCAGTTGTTGTCGTATAAGACTTTGCTTCGATGATTTCTTTAAATGTGGGAATGGTAAGAGCATACTGAAAAAGTGTTGCTACATCTTTGACAGAAGAATGGTGTCCTTCCGCATCTAAACCTGTTTCATTCATAAAATGAGTTTGAGTAAGTCCTAGTTCTATCGCTTTTTCATTCATAAGGCGAATAAATTCATCATGACCTCCTACTACTCTTGCTAATGCTTGGGCAGCCTCGGCTCCAGAAGGAAGTAACAAACCATAAAGTAGATCTCGAATGGTTACTGTCTCTCCATACGAAAAACCAGCCGTTGACGCACCTACTTCGTAAAGGCCTCGATAATCTTCCCAAGTAAGTGTGACTGTATCATCTAAATTACTTACATTTTCTAAGGTAATCACAGCGGTCATAATTTTGGTAAGCGATGCAATAGAAATCTGTTCTTCGCTTTCTTTTTCATAAAGAACGGTATGATTATCTAAATTATAGAGAATGGCATTTTGAGACTCAATCGGAAGTTCTAATGCGGAGACACTGGTAACCCAAAAGAAACAAATGAAAAAACTAATGATTTTCTTCATGACGACCTCTTTTCTTAAATTCTTCAATGCGATTCATCACGGCTTTCACGTTTTTCTCAGAACCACTGTCCGTTGGAAAATAATATTTATGGTCTTTAATGGACTCAGGTAAACATACCATGGAAGATACTTTTTCTTTGGTGTCATGCGCATAGACATACCCATTTCCAAATCCAAGTTCACTATCTAATTTTGTGACGGCATTTCTTAAGTGATATGGTACACTTTCGTTCATCGTGTCTTGCGCATCTTTCTTCGCTTTATTATAAGCCATATATAAAGCATTTGATTTTGGTGAAACACTTAAATAAACAACCGCTTGAGCAAGAATGACATTACACTCTGGCATGCCAATATTATGACATGCTTCATAGGCACTTGTGGTTTGTAGTAAAGCACTTGGATTTGCAAGACCAATATCTTCTGATGCAAAACGAATGAGTCTTCTTGCTACGTATAACGGGTCTTCCCCTGCTTCTAACATTCTTGCTAAATAATAGATGGCTGCATCAGGATCACTATTTCGCATTGATTTATGTAAAGCTGAAATTAAGTTGTAATGTTCTTCTCCTTTTTTATCATAAAGAAATACTTTACTTTGTAATGATTTTTCTAAACTTGTTTTGGTAATCACTTTTTTATTTTTTTTCATTGGTGTAATATTAATGACATTTTCTAATGTATTTAACGCCCCTCTTGCATCCCCACTAGAAAATCTGGCAATAATAGAGTAACAAGACTCTTCCATCTCCACATTTTGAAATTCTGGCAAATTCATCGCTCTTTTTAATATTCCTATAAGCTCTTCTTCGGTTAAAGAATTTAAAACATAAACTTTGGCACGTGACAAAAGTGCGGAGTTCACTTCAAAAGATGGATTTTCGGTTGTTGCTCCAATTAAAATAATGGTTCCATTTTCGACAAAAGGTAAGAAGGCATCTTGCTGAGCTTTATTAAAACGATGAATTTCATCCACGAATACAATTGTTTTTTTACCATTTCCTTTATTAAACTTTGCCATATCAATGAGTTCTTTAATTTCTTTGACTCCACTTGTCACAGCTGAAAGTTCATAAAAGGCTGAATTGGTTTGTTTGGCAATAATCTTTGCAAGTGTTGTTTTTCCAACACCAGGAGGTCCCCAAAAAATCATCGAAGTAATCGCATCATTTTGAATCATTTCACGAATGGGAGAACCCTCACCCACAATATGTTCTTGTCCAAAAAAATCATCTAATGTTTTTGGCCGCATTTTCTCGGCTAAAGGAACAAATTCAAAAGTTTCATTTTGTTCAAATAAATCCATGTTTTCATCACCATCTTTGTATGAACATTATACTACAAGATGTTTTTCTTTGTAAATGTTTCAAATAAAACTAATGAATAATTTATGGTGTAAGAACGATACGAAAACTATAACTACCAGCCGCATAACCTCTGCCGTCATCGAATGCAAATATTCCTGCGTCCGTGCCGCCTGAGAAACTGCAACCACGTGCGAACCATGGAGAACCAGAATTCACAAAGTACGCAAAGTCAGCATTATAACTACCAACATATCGAACTGGGCCTATTCCATTACTAGGTTTTTGATAAGATACGCTATAAAAAGGGCCAATTTCTTTTGTAGCATCTCCGAGTTTTCCTCTTTGATATCGTTGATTAGAAGTATTATAATCATACAAATCATAATATTTACGACTTGGCCATTCTTGTCCATCTGTTTTAGAACTATCTCCATTATTGGAATATGGACCATTAAATCCTGAATTACTTGTTACATTTGGTCCTGTTGTTGGAGTAGCAGCATCTGCTTTTGCTTGCATAACCCCCATGACATACTCCCATGCTCCGCCTGACATATCATAAACTCCATAATAATTTCCTGTTGTACTTCCACCTTGGCTATTAGGTAAATAGTATCCATATATATTTCCACTTTCTAAAATATTTAAAGCATTAGGCCCACCATAAGTATTGCAACTTTCCTTTGTAGCTGTGTATCCGCATGTTGGTACTTGGATTGTTGACATTCCTGTTATGTAAGACTCTGAATTATTCATATTTACTTCATCACATGTTGGTAATCCATCTGTTTCTGTACATCTTCCATATTTACTTTGGGTTAAATAAGCTACTGCTCCCCATTCTGTATTTTTCATCATATGACTTTCTAATTCTCTTTTATATTCATAAGAAGTATAGAAAGCATTTGATACATTTATATTTCTCCAACTATAAACATGTGGTTTTATGATAACTTTAGTTGAATTTGTTTCATCATGTTGAGCACCTTGTGTATTCCAATTATTTGTTGGTGTTACATTTGTTGTATCTGTATTTTGGTTATATCCAGTCTCAAATTTAGCAACCCATATTCCATTACTATCAAAGGCTGTGAATGCTGGATGAGTAATCCAATCACCTTCTTGCAAGGCTGTTGTACTTACACCTCCATTTTTTGTTTCAAACTCTATTTCAAAAGCATTATTTGGTGCTTGATTTCCATTTACTTTATTGTCACTATAAAAAGCACTTACACTATCTACATTTCCGACTTCGGTTACAGAATTAAACTTATTAAACTCTTCTTCACTATTCTTCAATTTATATTTGTATCTAGGTATCCATACAAAATAACTTTCTATTTCACTTTCAGGTATCTCATCTCCTGGTTTATATGTATCTGTCTTTCCATCTTTAAGTATTACTGCATTTGCCCATTGTTTATTTTTATAACTATACCATGGAGAATTTGTTTCTGTAATATCTGCTTTTTCTACTTTTCCTGCTGTAGCTCCTACATATTTTTCTTTTACATCACTAGGTGCTTCATTATTTAATATAACGATGGGAACAAGTCTTCCATTCATAAGATCTGGGATGGCTCCATTTAATTCTTCTTCTTTATATATTTTCTTAAAATGTAAATAACATTTTGTTTTTGTTGTTGTGATATCTTTTAATTCGATGCTCCATCTTTCGTCATTCCAACTTACATTACTTACCTGTTTATCATTTAGTAAATCTACACAATAACTAGAACTGGTATCTAATGAATAACCTTCTTCTTTGCTAGGAACTTCTTTTACTATTTCATCATCTTTATAAAAAGCAAACTCTAAATCTCCCATACTCTGAACACTACCATTAATCACATTTTGATTTGTCTTTACTTCAAAGATAGCAAATGTTCGATAAAGTATGACTCCACTGACTAGTAAAATACAAACTATTGTAAATACAATAATTCCTATTCTTTTATGATTTCTTTCTTTGAACCTTTTTAGTTTCATACAACATATCCTTTCTGATTGTCTTTATTTCAGACTATTATAAAAAAATTATATGTCTTTATTTAAGACATGTCAAGTAATAAAAATCTGAATATGAGACAATTTTTTAGAGGTGGAATACATGATAGGAAAGATTTTAAAAACGATGAGAAAATCATCTAATTTTAGTCAATCGGATTTAGCCGAAAAAGTAGGATATGCTAGAAATACCCTTTCTCAATATGAAACAGAAACAATTCAACCTGATTTTGAAACCATTGAAAAAATAGCCAATTTATGTGGCTATGAAATTATTTTTCAAAACAATCAAACCAAAGATGTTTTAACTTCTAAAAATATTGAAAGAAAAGAACTTTAATTATTTTCTTGGTAAGTTTTTACGATAGACATCCCTTAAATACTCACTTGTTAAATGCGTATAAATTTGGGTGGTCCCTAATTTTTCGTGCCCCAGAAGTTCTTGAACAGTTCTAATATCTGCCCCATTCTGGAGTAAATGAGTGGCAAAAGTATGTCTTAATGTATGCGGAGAAACATGATGTTGTAAAGCGATTTTTTCAACTCTTTTGGAAACAATTTGTTCAATGCTACTACGACTGAGTTTACCACCCTTTTTATTTACAAAAAGATAATCGATTTCCCCATGAACTAAAAGTTCTTTTCTTTTAGGCAAAAATTCTTCTAAAGCAACTTTAGCATATTCTCCAAAATAAACAATTCTTTCTTTATTTCCTTTTCCTAATACTTTAATACTTCGGTCATGAATATCCATATCTTTTAATTTGATATTCGATAGTTCACTTACTCTTAAACCTGTTGCATAAAGCATTTCAAAAATAAGTTTTTCTTGATATTCCCAAGGTTTTTCAATTCCATCAAATTTTAGTAACGCTCTTAATTCTTCATAATTTAAAAAATCAGGTAATTCTTTTTTGATTTTTGGATTTCTTATGGTTTTAAAAATATTTGCTTCAATCTTTTTTTCTTCTTTTAAATAATTATAAAAACTACGAATGGCTGTGATATGTCTTGCAATCGAACGAGTTTTATACTTTAATTCATCTAAATATTTTAAGTATTCCCAAATTTCATCTTTGGTAATACTTAAATAATTGATATGTTTCTCTTCGACATAATTTTTATATTTTTCTAATTCATTATGATATCCATCAATCGTATTTTGACTATAAGCTCTAATAAATTTTAAGTTTTCTAAAAAGGAAAGAATTTCTTTTTCCATGTTAATCTCTCTTTTCTCACTCAAATTTTAACACAAAAAAGTGAAATCATGTCAAATAAAATGTGTTTTTTGTAAAGAGTTATACAAAATTTGTTATAATAATATCATGGTGATGTTATGTTAAGGTCAATTCAAATTATCGTAAATAAATTTTTAACTTGGATTTGTCAAGTGTTTGGTAAAAATGGAACTCAATATCCAGGAGCCATTAGTTATAATATGAATCAAAAAATCTTGGAAAAAATAAAATACCCTAAGTATGTCATTGGAGTCACAGGTTCTAGTGGCAAGGGAACAACCACAAATCTTATTTATCATATTTTAAAAGATGCTGGATACGACGTTGTCTATAATTCGTCTGGAAATAATGGAATCAGAGGAATTACAACATTAATCTTAAATCATTGTACCATTTTTGGAAGATTTAAACATGATGTTTTACTCTTAGAATTAGATGAAAAACACCTACATCTTGCTTTTGGAAAAAATAAAATGACTCATTTAGTCCTCACCAATATTACTCGTGATCAACCCGCAAGAAATGGTTCTCCTGATTTAATTTATGATGCAATTTTTAATGCGTTAGATGGTTCAACGACTTTAATATTAAATGCCGATGACCCAGGACTTTTAAAAGCACGTCTTACCTATCCTGGTAAAATTATTACTTATGGAATTCAAAAATTTAAAGATTCTTATATTAAGAAAGATGCTTTTTCGGTAGATAATGCTTATTGTCCAAATTGTCATAAAAAATTAGTCTATTCTTATTATCACTATGGACACATTGGTTCTTACTACTGCCCTAGTTGCGAATTTCAAAGAGGGACTCCAGACTATGTTGGTTCCAAATTAAATTTAGAAGAAAAGACGATAGACATTAATAAAACCGAAGTAAAATTGAATAAAGACTTTTTATTTACAGCTTATGCTACTCTAGCCGCCTACGCTTTATGTGATATAATAGGAATTTCCAAAGATAAAATCTTGTATGCTTTAAATGAAGACATGATTGAAAGTAAACGAGGTCATGAACTTGTGATAGACAATCGACCAATGCTCATGTTAGAAAGTAAAAATGAAAATGCTTTAAGTTATTATCAATCTTTAAAGTATATTGTGAATGCTCCAAATAAAAAAGTGGTCATTTTAGGCTTTGATAATGTTTCAAGACGTTATAAGTATAATGATTTATCTTGGTTATGGGATGTTGAATTTGAACTTTTAAGAGATGAATCGATTGAAAAAATTCTTTTGATTGGTCGATTCAAATGGGATGTTTATGTAAGACTTAAATATGCAAAGATTCCTGAATCTAAAATGATTTTAATTGATGATATGAAAGATTTAATTCCAACGATTGAAACAAAAACCAAGGGAGATATTTATACGATGGTTTGTTTTGATATGACAGCCATTATTCGTGATTTAGTAAAGGAGAGTCAAGATGGAAACCATTAAAATTGCTCATTTATATTATGATTTAATGAATCTTTATGGAGAACACGGAAATATTCTAGCTTTAAGACATCACCTCGAAGAACATCATGCAAAGGTCATTATTCATTATTTCTCTATCGAAGATGATTTTGATTTAAAAAACTATGATATGATTTATATCGGAAGTGGAAATAAGGAAGCTTTTGAATTAGTAAGACTTGATGCTCTAAAAAGAAAAAAGATGTTTACGGCAGCATTTAAAAATAAAAAATATTTCTTTGTAACAGGGAATGCTCTAGATTTATTTGGTAAGTGTTATCGCACCTTACAAGGAGAAGAATTAGAAACATTAAATATTTTATCTTATGAAGCCGAAGAAACGGATTATCGTATTGTCGGAGAACAAGAGTATACTTCTCCATTCTGTGAAGAAGAAATTATTGGTTTTCAAAACCGTAATAGTATTTTAAAGTATGTCAAAGAAAAACATTTATTTAACGTGGTTAATGGAACGGGTTATATTCCAAAGTCTATTGTGGAAGGAATTCATAAAAATAACTTTTATGGAACTTACCTTTTAGGTCCTATCTTTATTCGAAATCCATACTTTACAGAAAGTATTATTGAAAACTTTTTTAAAGATAAAAATTATACCTATGAGCCTTATTTAGAAGAAGATGAAATAAAAGCTTATCAAGAATATAAAAAGAATCTACTTCACGAAGAAAGTTAGATTCTTTTTTACTTTTTAACAAAATTTTAAGGACCTAATTGTAGTTCATAAGGCGTATCATAACTGCCATCATTTTCGTTATCAACAATTTTTACATTTGAGGATAGATAAACAGTAGGCTTCACAATGCGATCGTTGCTAGCATTGTCGCTTCCGACACCTCCGTCATAACCTACCCTTGACACATGGTTGTCGTCAAATATATTTGGCGATAACGTCCACATATGATCACTCGTTGTTTGTAACCAATCATTTCCATCACAATTTGTATGATAGTCTTTATTACTCCATTTATTCCATTTATTTAACTCTTTTTCAAAGCAAGCATCTCTTCCTATAGTTCCACCACCACTTGTCGCATACCCATAATCACTTGCATATGGAAGGGCTACACCTCGGAATAAACTTTCGTCAAGATGTTTTTGATTTGTAGTTTCTAAAGATGCCCTTCCTGTGTTACTTGCTTTCCATTCCGTTTCTCTTGCAAAAGAGACATTACTATTATAAACGGAGGTTCCTCTTTCACTTTCGTAAACTTGACTTACTGTTGCGACACCAGTTCCTCCTCCTATATTCCATATAATATCTTTATCTATCATATCTCTTGCCGATTCTTCCAATCCTTTAGTTTTTGGATCTGTTCCACTAAAATCACATGTGGTAGGTCTACTTTCTTTATAACAAGATACATTGGAAAAAGAGTTGTAATATCCATCATTTAACAGTTCCATTAATTGACTATCCGTCCAATCATTACTTCCAAAACTATTACTTTTTGAACTTCCTATGTCATATCCTTTATAATCCCAACTAAAATTTCCTATACTTTCATCTCTTAGTATTTTTAATCTTTTTTGAATTCCACTTGTTGTTTTTACATTTACAAGTCCTATAATTCTCCATCTCTCACAATTTGTTTCTCCTGAATTACTTTCTGCTTTACAATTAAACCAAATATAGTTATGTACATAATCCACTGGATTATTGTTGTCATCATAATTTACTCCTGCATATCGATATTCTGTGTTTTTCCAATCATTTATTATATTCCCATCTTCATCTGTAATATTTGCATCTTTATGTTCTACTTCATATAATCCGTTTTTACAGGTTGTAATCGGAATATCTCTTCCATAAATATTCACTTTTTTAGATGTGGTATCAATCGTTTTTGTCACTTCACTTGTTATTCCACTACTATCTGTAACTTTTAATCTTACTGTGTGTTCTCCTTCTTTATCCACTGTAAATTCTGTTGTGCCTTCCGTTTCAGATACTTGCCAATTTTCATTCTCATCTAACTTAAATTCATATTTGGTAATACTTTTATTTCCACTAGCTGTTCCACTTCCTGTTGCTGTTATAGTATTTCCACAGAACGCTAATTCTAAATCTACTGTCGGTGGCACTTTTTCTTCGACTATATAACTTGCTGTAACAGTCACTTTACTTGCAAATGTTTTATTCATCGCATCACTGTTTTCCGTGGTTAAATCTCCATCTAACCATAATCTTAATTCAAAATTTCTTGATTCATTTGGTCCTAAATATCCTGTCATTAATTTGTGAGACTCATAAGCATCATTTAATGTTTCTTTCGCCTTGTCATTTTCTCCCAATTTACTTATATTTCCATCAGAATTTTCTTCATTAATTTTTACTTTTAAATAATCTGGATTTAATCTACTATCTACATCGGTTGACTTTCCTAATGACTCTAAGTTAATTTGATATCCTGCATATGTACTACATGTATTCGTAATCGTAAATGTATATGGTTCTAATGCTTCCCCATCACTATCAAGTATAGGAAAAGCTTTTTCTAAATGAATTGCTGTTCCTTCATTTATTAAACTCACTTCAAAACAACTTGATAATAATTTATCTTCACCCGTTTGTTTTATATTTAAATTCCAATAAGCATAAGAAACTCCTATGATACTTAAAGTGAAAATACAAATTCCTATAATGATTAAACTTGTTTTCTTTCTTTCCATAAAAATGAACCTACTTTCTATCATAGGTTCATTTTATCACAACTACCCCCCCCCCTCGTCAATAGATGGGGTATATTTTTTATAATTTGTGGTTTATTGTTGCATATTGATTTATTATCTTACAATACATTTCTTTCCACAGAAGACAACAACATATTCTTGTCTCTTTTTCACTTTGTCTAGTTCTAATTCTTTATAGTATTCTTTCTCTTTCATTTGAGATAAAGCAGCACTAGCTAATTTCTCCATTTCACTTTCTTTGCTTGCTACTTTAAATTCAAAAATACAGCCAAAACTTCTGTCATCTCTCTCAATCATCACATCGTATCTTCCTAGTCCTGCTTCTCTGTTTGATTTTACAATAAACTCAGGTGTTAAGAAGACTCCAAATAATGAAATCATATATCCATGATAAAAGTTTTCTTTGGTATCATAGAAACTTGTGCTCTCAAGGAGTCTACATAAGTACATTTCCATCTTTGATTTTCTTCCATCTATTAAATCATCTACAAAGCCTTGATAATCTTCAAAATTTGATAATTCTTGATGATACATGATACTTTGAACGATTTTTACTAAATCACTTCTAACTTCTTCATTAGGTATTTTAAATTCTTGAATTCTTCTATTTATCACTGGATGAATATACTCTTTATCAAACGTAAGATATCCTGATGCAAATAAAAGATTTAAAGCTTTCGTAATATCTTTTGTTTCATCAAAATCCATATAAGTCATACGGTTATCATATCCAAAGCTAACACTTTCTCCTTTTAATAATTTTTCGATTGTTATCTTATTTTTATCATTAATATTATTTAATAATTTTTTTATAAGGACGTTCCCTGATGTATTCATCCAATAAGCTTCCAACTTTCTTTGGTCTATATAATTTAGAATACTCCAAGGATTATAAATAGAAGTACCACTAAAGTTATATCCATCATACATATTTTTCACGTCATTTGTAAGCTCTAGTCCATAATATTCAAGTAATTCTTTTGTCTCATTCTCTGTAAATCCAAAAGCCTCATTATAAGAAGGGCTCATCATATCATAAATAGCAGGGTTATTTAAGTCACTAAAAATACTTTCTTTACTTACTCGAAGAACTCCTGTCATCACTCCCATTTTTAAACTATCATTTCCTTTTAATGCACTTGATAATACACTTCGGATAAGTCCAACAACCTTGTTATAAAATCCCATTATATATCCATGTTGAATAGGTATATCATACTCATCTATTAAGATAATTGTTTTTTTATGATGATATTTTTCTAACCACTGAGAAAGATTTTTGATTGCTCTTTCATAATCTGCCCGATCTGCTGTTTTATCTTTAATGGCATTAAAGGTTTTACTTTGAGTTTCATCTAGAAAATCTAATAAATATTTTTTTTCTTCATAAACATCTGCAATTATATTTTGAAATTCACGATAAGTTAATACAAAATCATCTTTCTTTAAATCTTTAAAGTCTAAAGTAATAACAGGATATTCCCCAAACTCTTTATAATATTCAGATTTTTGAATCGCAAGTCCATCAAATAAATGCTCATTCTCTTTTCTTTTATCAATATCAAAGAAATTTTCTAGCATGGAAATAAACAAACTTTTTCCAAATCTTCTTGGTCTTGGATATAATACAACTTTACTTCCCTTATTTAGTAATTCTTCAATCACTAATGTTTTATCTACATAATAATAGTTCCCTGTAATAAGATCTTTAAAATCATCATTCCCAACTGGAACTTTTTTTAAAGTCATGAGGATCCCTCTTTTCATAACTCTATTTTATCAAATATTATTTTGAAATACAAGAACTCGCCACATGCTTTTCTCTTTCCTCTTTCGAATAATGACAACCACAGTAATCTTGACGATAGAGATTGTATTCTCGAGAAAATTCTATACTCTTTTTATACCCATCTTGTTTTTTAAAATCACTATAAAGATATTTTACATGATATTCCTGTTCTAATTCTTCTCCTATTTTATTTAAAAGAATCGCATTTTTATAAGGACTCACTGTTAAACTTGTTCCAAAATAAGCAAAGTTTTTTTCTTTGGCAACTCTCGCGGTTTTCTCAAGTCTTAATCGGTAGCATTTCGCACATCTTTTGCCACCTTCTTTTTCTTGTTCGAGACCTAAAGCAATACTTTCAAACTCCTCATGCTCGTAATCACAATCTAAAAAAGAAATTGGATATTTAGAAGGATATTCTTTTAAAAATCTTTTTTGTTCTTCTTTTCTTTTTATGTATTCACTCTCTGGCTCTATATTCGGATTATAATAAAATATAGTAATATGAAAATATTCTGATAATCTAGAAATCACAGCCGAAGAACAAGGTGCACAGCATGTATGTAATAAAAGAGTTTCTTCTCCCTTTAAATTTTCTAAAATACTTTCCATCACTGTATTATAATTCATTTTATTCACCTACTTTGTACTCGCTGAAAGATATTTTATCACTTGCGGAATCTAAATACAAGATACCATGTTTTCCTTCTAAAGTCGCATAGATTTCAATATAATTATTTAATTTTTCCATATGAAGTAAATTCACATATACGGTATTTCCATCATTCATTCTTAAGAAGAATCTCGTGTCATCAATCACCACATCATTACTCTTCCAAGGTTGGTATTCAATCTCGCTAATGAGAGTTAAAACATCTTTATGAATCTCACTTAATTCATCAATGAGTCTTGTATAAAAACTATCTGGAACATAATTCACTAAAATCGGCACGCCATTTAGGGTTTCACTTTGAATCTCTTTATGATTCGATAACACCAAACGATTATTATTTCGATTGTAAAATAAGGAAGATGCTTCAGAGACTTTAATCGTTAAAGTCCCAGTTAAACTTTTATGAATTTGTACTGAATTAATATAATCATTTTTTAAAATATTTTCTTTCATTTTCGAAGAAGAAATTTGAAATAACTTTGGATAATCTTTAATTCCTGCAAGCATGATAATCTCATTGTCACGTACATAATCATTTCCTGTAATAATAATATTTTTCATTTTTAAATTCGTAAAATAAACAAAAATAAGCACAATGCAAAAAAGAAGAAAGAATATCTTTCCAACGACTTTCCATTTTACCCTTTTTATTACTTTCTTCTTTGTCATTGTCTTCACCAATCTCTTATTTCTTGTTCTAATACTAAATCAATATTTTTTTCTTTTTTTACTTTTTCCTCTATTAATTTTATCAAACTTTTAATATCTTTTCCAGTCGCGTGACCCATATTCACAATAAAATTTGCATGTTTATCACTTACCATGGCATCCCCGATACGAAAGCCTTTTAGTCCTACTTCATCAATCAGTTTCCAACTAGATAGTTCTGGACTAGGATTTCTAAATACACTTCCTGCAGATGGTTTATCAATCGGTTGAGATGCCTTTCTTCTTTCAAAACGATTCCTTATAAGTTCTAAAGATTTTTCCTTGGTTCCATAAGATAATAGAAATGTCGCACTTACAATAATGTTTTCAGGATGTTCTTTAAACCAAGTCGTACGATATCCATGAGAGAGTTCCTCTTTTTTCTTCGTGACACATTCTCCGTCTTTGGTAAGATAAATGACAGACTCTAAAAAGTCAAAGGTTTCACTGTTATAAGCTCCGGCATTTCCAAAAATACATCCACCGATACTTCCAGGAATTCCACTTGCCCATTCAAGTCCCGATAAACCATGGTCTAAAATATCATAAGAAAGTTTATTTATCATGACGCCTGCCCCGACAGTCACTTTGTTTTCTTGATACTTGATATCACGGAAGTCTTTAGAATCAAGTTTTACCACAATTCCAGGATACATGTCATCCGAAAGAATGAGATTCGAACCATTTCCTATTACAAAATATTCCCAGTTATTTTCTTTGGCAAAAGTCAGAAACGTCTTTAAATCTTCTATACTATCTGGTTCATAAAAATATCTTGCTGTAGTATCAATTCGATATGTATTCTTGTCTTTTAATGAAGCATATTCTTCTAATTTTCCATTTAATTTCATTTGATCAAATCCTTTATTTCTTTATAAATTAAAGCTGAACTATCAAAGGCCGTCTCCTTTTTCATATGATTTATTAAATTCATTCTTAAAAATTCATTATGAATTAAATCATCGACATATTTTTCTAATTTTTCGACAGTTAAATCTTTTTCTTCTAATAAAATCACACAATCTTTATCAGCGAGTTCTTTGGCATTATAATATTGATGGTTATTCGCGACATTGGGACTTGGAATAATAAGCGATGGAATTCCTAAAGACAAAATTTCACTTAAAGACCCAGCTCCCGCTCGAGATATCACCACATCACTCACTTTAAGAAGACCAGGAAGCTCTTCTACATAAGGAAATATTTTTACGTTAGAAGAAAACTTCTTATCTTTCATGAAATTTTCATAATGCATCTTTCCCGTAATATAACAAACTTCGTAATCTTTACGAGCACAACTTTCTAAGAAAGTTATCATTTTCTCATTTAAGCTTCCACTGCCTAAAGACCCTGCCACGACAGTTAAAAGAGGTTTGTCATAGGATAGACCTAAATCTTTTTTATTTTTTTTAGGTATATTTTTAGCAAGAGCTCCACAAGGATGACCCGTTAAAACAATCTTTCCCTTTGTTTTAAAGTAATGTGCACTCCCTTCAAAGGTAACACCAATTAAATCGGCATATTTACTAATCATTTTATTACTTTTTCCAGGAATACTATTTTGTTCATGAATAAATGTTTTGATTCCAAGTTCATGCGCTGCTTTTAAAACAGGATAAGTCACATACCCACCTACGCCAATCACCACATCAGGTTGAAATTTTTTAAATATTTCTTTACACTTTTTGACAGCCTTTTGAATCAAGAAAAAATTTTTGATATCTAAAAGAATATTTGAACTAAAGCCATAAACTTCTATTCCTTCATAAGGAATCCCTTTTTTCGGAATGACTTCTTTTTCCATTCGATTATGTGTTCCAATATATAAAACTTCTAAATCTTTTTCTTGTTTTTGAAATTCTTCTATAATAGCAAGGGCGGGATTAATATGTCCCATTGTTCCCCCAGCCGTCACCACAATTTTCACATTTATCACCTTTATTTTCTATATTATACTATGATTTTAGGACAAAAACTAGTATTCGATGTAAACTTTCTTGAGAGTACTTTTCTTCTATAAATTCATTTTCTTCATATACTTTAAAAGAAAAGAGGAGCTTATGAAAAAAAAGTTTGATATTCCTTTATTTCTTTCTGTACTTTTCATTGGTATTTTTGGAATTATCATGATTTATTCAGCAAGTAGTATCTGGGCTGAATATAAATTTCATGATGCTTTTCATTTTATTAAAAGTCAAAGTCTCTTTTTTGTGATTGGTATTCTTTTATGTATCACGATTAGTAAAATTCCTTTTGATTTTTGGAAGAAACACGCGAATAAAATTTTACTTGCATGTCTTATCTTACTCATACTTGTTTTAATACCTGGTATTGGAACTGTCCGTAATGGATCACGGAGTTGGTTTGGAATTGGGGGACTGGGAATACAGCCTTCGGAATTTGCCAAAATTGGTCTTATTATTTTTGTATCTAAATATTTAAGTCAAAATCAAAAAGATTTACGAAGCATAAAAAAAGGCGTCTTGCCCATTCTAGGAGTCATTGGTTTATTTTTTCTTCTCATTATGTTAGAGCCTGATTTTGGAACAGCCATGGTCATCGCTCTTACTTTAATCAGTTTGATATTTATCAGTGGTGTTAAAATTTCCTTTTTCCTTAAAATTGGTTTACTAGGACTTTTAGGTATTGTTGGACTTATCATCGTGGCACCTTACCGAATGGCACGAATTGTATCTTTCTTAAATCCTTGGTCCGACCCTTTAGGAAGCGGATTTCAAATTATTCAAAGCTTGTATGCGATTGGTCCAGGTGGTTTGCTTGGTCAAGGTTTTTTAAATTCTCATCAGAAACATTTTTATTTACCAGAACCTCAAACCGATTTTATTTTTTCGATTATCAGTGAAGAATTTGGTTTTCTAGGTGTTTTTATTGTTGTGAGTTTCTTCTTTTTTCTTTTCTATCGTTCTTTAAAAATCTCTTTACAAAGTAGTGATTTATTTGCTAAGTTTTTAGTGTTTGGTTTATCAATTGGTATTTTAATTCAAGCCACATTAAATCTCTGTGTCGTGATTGGTCTTATTCCTGTTACAGGTGTTACTCTTCCCTTCTTTAGTTATGGGGGAAGTAGCCTACTTGTCACTTTAGCATCCATTGGTATCATTTTAAGTGTGAGCAGAACCTTAAATAAATAATTACAAAGACACTTTTTCTTTTACAATCTCGCCTACAAAATCATATTCCATCGTATCCGTGATAACAATCGGAACAAAAGTATATAAAGCGATATCACTAGAGTATTTTACATAAACGACTCCATCTTCAGAAGGGACATCCATATATGTTCTTCCAATAAAGTATTCGCCATCTTCTGTCATGTCTTCAATAAGGCAAAGATACTCTTTCCCAATCTTTGTTTTTAAGTTTTCTTTGGATACCTCTTGTTGAAGAGCCATAATTTTGTCTCGTCTTTCTATCTTTACTTTTTCATCAATTTGATTTGGAAAAGAAGCAGCTGGCGTATGGTCTTCTTTGGAATAAGCAAATGCTCCTAAACGATCCATCTTATAGTTTTTGACAAAATCTTGTAACTCTTGAAAATCGCTTTCCGTTTCTCCTGGAAAACCGACAATTAATGTGGAACGAATAATCACATTCGGAATTTCTTGTCTTAACTTTTGAATTAATTTTTTAATAGAATCTCCATCACTTTTTCGATTCATTTTCTTTAAAACAGAATCAGAAATATGTTGAATCGGAATATCAAAATAAGGAACTATATTTTTATTCTTTTTCACAACTTCAATGAGTTCATCGGTAATCGTTTCTGGATAAGCATACAAAGTTCGAATCCAAGTGAATCCCATATCACTTAAATCTTGTAATAACTCTGCTAGTCGGTTTCGACCGTATAAATCTAGTCCATATTTACTTGTATCCTGAGCAATCACCACAAGTTCTTCAATTCCCTGCATCTTTAACATTCTGGCTTCCTCTAAAATTTCTTCATAATCTCTAGAAATATATTTCCCTTGTATATACGGAATCGCACAGTAAGTACAAAAGTTGCTGCATCCTTCAGCAATTTTTAAGTAAGCTGTAACTGGTCCTGTTGTAAGCACACGATTTTTGTAAGATAAAACATCTTCTTCTTCTTTACGTTGTAATTTTTGAATACGTGCCCAAAGTTCTCGGTAATTATGAATTGATAAAAATAAATCGACTTCTGGAAGTTCCCTTTTTAATTCTTCCTCATATCTTTCTACCAAACAACCCATGACAATTAAATATTTACATTTTTGTTTCTTATATTCAGCCATTTCTAAAATCGTATCAATGGCTTCTTCTTTTGCAGACTCGATAAAACCACAAGTATTTATGACAAGCATGTCAGCAAGAGAAGGATCACTTTCTATTTCATACCCATGCTTTTTAAAAAGACCTATGACATTCTCTGTAACAACTAAGTTTTTTGAACAACCTAATGAAATAAAACCTACTTTCATCCATTACACCCCAAATCTATTCAGTATTTTAAAGAAAAAAGAAAGAAAAAGCAAGTATTTCTACTTCTTTTTCTCTACTCTCTCTTTCTTTTTCTTACGTCTTTTCCATCTTTTAAGTCGAAGGGCATTCATGACTACCGTTAAACTACTAAGTGTCATCGCTAGTCCAGCAATCATCGGATTAAAGGAAATGCCCCATGGTTTTAAGCATCCAATCGCGATTGGTATCATACAAAGATTATAGAAGAATGCCCAAAATAAATTCTGTTTAATATTACGCATCGTTCTTTTGCTAGCATAGAAAAAGTCAATTAATTTATCAAGATCATCATGAAGTAAAATAACATCCGCTGAATCGGTCGCGATATCGGTCGCCCCACTGATACTTACACCAATCGTCGATTTAGCAAGGGATGGTGCATCATTTATACCATCACCGACCATCATGACTTTTTTGTTTTCGAGAATGTCTTCTAAAACTTTCAATTTTTGTTTCGGAATCACACTTGATATGACGGTTTCGATTCCCACATTTTTGGCAACTGCAACCGCAGCCCCTTTATTATCACCCGTTAAAAGTAACACTTCTTTGCCCATTCTTTTTAACTCAGAAATCACATCTTTTGCATTTTCACGAATGGCATCTTGAAGAACAATAGAGCCTAAAAATTCTTGGTCTCTAGCCACATAAATAACTGTAGCTCCCTCTTCTTCTCGTTTTTTAATTTTTTCAGTCTTTAAAACCTTAATATGAAATTCTCGAAGTAATTTTTCATTTCCAATGAAAACATGACTTCCCTCTATCTCACCAACAATTCCCATGCCCTCTTTATTTTGAAAGTTTTGAACTTCTTTTTCTGGTATTTCATGAGTTTCTTTATATTTTAAGAAAGCGCTTGCAATAGGATGCGTTGATTTTTCTTCTAAAGGAATCACAAGATTTAAAAGTTCTTCTTGAGTCGTAGAATCTTCCGTATAAACTTTTTTAATTCGAAGTTCCCCATAAGTAAGTGTCCCCGTTTTATCAAACACGACTGTATCAATCTTACTTCCTTTTTCTAATGTTTCATTATTTTTGACTAAAATCCCATGTTTTGCACAAGCCCCAATACTTACCATCATGGCAAGAGGTGTGGCAAGACCTAACGCGCATGGACAAGCGACGACTAAAACATTAACAAAAGAAGTAACAGCTTCATTTATAGGCATTTTAAGAAGAAGATATCCTCCTAAAGTAAGAAATGCAAGAACAAAAATAAAAGGAACAAAATAACTACTGACTTTATCAGCAATTTTTTGAATTTTGGCTTTCGTATTACTTGCTTCGACGACTAACCTTACAATCTCACTAATCGTTGAATCTTTGCCAATCTTTTCAGCTTGATATTCAATATAACCATCTAAGTTCATACTTCCTGCTACAACAGAGTCTCCAACACTCTTTTTACTTGGCCGAGATTCTCCTGTAATAAATGCTTCATTTAAATGAACCGTCCCTTTTAAAATCGTTCCATCCACAGCCACTTTTTCACCAGGCTTACAGATCAAAACATCACCGACATGAATTTCATCTAATGTGACTTTCCTTTCACGATTACCCTCTTTCAAAGTAGCTTCAGCAGGTGTAAAACTTACCAATTCTTTAATCGCTTCTTTTGTTTTCTCTTTACTACGTCCATCAAAGAATCTTCCTAATTTTACAAAGTATAAAACCATCGCGGTAGATTCAAAATAAAGACTTTCTACAGCCATCATTACATCAATACCTAAAAGTATCAAAACAAAATGATATAAACTATAAATGAAACTAGAAAGACACCCCACCATCACCAAAGTATCCATATTGGGAGTTCGATGGATCAAATTTTTAATTCCATTTGCAAAAATGTCTTTGGCAAAGAAAAGATATGGAATGGTTAAAGCATAAAGACAAATAGCATAATAAAGAGGATTGTCATGCGGACTCAGATAAGGAATAGATGGAAGTCCCACCATATGTCCCATCGAAATATAAAGAAGTAAAATGGATAAAAGTCCAAATAAAACATAAGGATATCTTTTTACTTTTTTATGTTCTTCTTTTCCATCATAAACCCCAAGACTTTCAAAACCTGCTTCTTTCACAAACCGTTCCAAGTCCTCAATCGTCACGTTATCTTCATAGTAACAAAATGCTTGAGCAAGAACCAAGTTTACGGTAGCTTCGACTCCCTCTTGGGCATTCAAATATTTTTCTAAACCATTCGAACATGCACTGCAAGTCATTCCATCTATTTTTAAAATTACTTTTTTCATCAATATCACGCCTCTTTCAAATCCATGCAAATCTGAGTTGCATTTCTTCTATTTCCTATATAAAAGATGTTTTGTTCTTGGGAAGGACACTTCACGATTGCAAAATGATCTTTCTCATACAAAATTATATCACTTTCTAAAAACTTTGTTACAGTAATTTCTTGCTCATTCATAAGAATATTTATAGTTCTTGTCATAGATATAGAATGATTCTTCATAAAAGATGCTCCTTCTATCCAATGTCCATTCACTTGAAATTCAATGTTACTTTCACAATCTGTATAGATTTTTTCTTTTCTTCCTTGATAATAAAGTTTGTATTGCGAGCATACATGAGAATCCACTTTCATATCTTCTACATGATAAACATGATTTTGAAAACGTTCAATAGACATGCTTAACAAATATAATAAAAGGCCTAGTAAAAATACACCTATTCCTAGTATCACAATTTTCTTCTTTTTCATTCTTTCACACTTTTCCATAGCATTTGATTTTCTTCAAATGAATTATCAATTTTTCCTTTTTCTTTTAATGAACTTAAATAAGATTTGATGGTACTTCCGACAATCAAATATTGATTTTGATCCATAGTCAAATGATAATAATCAAAAACTTGTTTTAACAAGGTATCAAAAGTACATGACGTTTCACATATTTTTAGAATCACATCACAAATTTCTTTCATTTTCTCTTTATGAATTTGAATGAGAGAATGTATGTCTTTTAGAGGAACTCCATGCGATGGAACAAAAAGTTTTGCTGAAGTGACTTCTAAATCATTTAACATCGTTTCATAATGAGATACATCATATAAGTAAAAGATATGGTATTTTAAAATGGTTTCTGGATCAATAAGGGCATCTCCTAAAAACAACACATCATCGCTTGTTCGAATCCCAATCATATCAAAGAAATGTCCGGGAAGTTG
>CANPXO010000016.1 GCA_947586205.1 uncultured Bacilli bacterium | reverse complement strand
AAAAAACTCTCTATGAGCTCAATATTTATGGGCATTCTAGAGAGTTTTCTTATTTTGCAACTGACAAATACAAGATTGTATCATTCTTTCTATTTCTTTGTAAAGGAAAAACACCTTTGACTTAGTCAAAAGTGTCTGAGTAATCAGGATTATAATTAATACGTTCGGCAAATTCTACATAGTTGATATAAAGCATACGAATGAGCCACCAATTTCCTGTAGATGGGTCGGACAAAATTAAATGGTCTCTTCCAGCCTCTTCAATGATTCCATTATAGATTTTATCTCGCCACTCATTCGAGTCTGGATAAGAAGCATAGACTTTGACTGATTTTCCTTTGTTTAAACGTAAAATATTTTCAATTAAACTTTGTTCTAAAGGGAAAGATGTTTGACTACTGATGTTTCCTGGAGGACTCATGATTTGACCTGGGTTTTGAGTCGTAGGAAATGTTGGATTACTAAAAAAACTACCGTTCAATGATTATCACCTCTTTAAAACGTATGCATCTTGCAATTCATTTAGAAGTTCGTTATAATAGAAATGAAGTTATAAATAAAGAGGGTAAAACATGGACATCAAAAAAATATACAACAAAATTTTTATGAAAGATTTTTTTCCAAGATTTGTCATTTTCATTGTTGGAGTTTTTTTACTTGGACTGAATTACAATTTGTTTTTAAGACCAAATCACTTGGTTATTGGGGGAATGTCTGGACTATCCATTGTTTTTGAATCTTTACTTGGATGGGACCCGAATGTTTTCTTATATATTTCTACTTTTATTTTACTAGGCTTAAGTTTTGTATTTCTTGGTGTAAAAAAGACAAGTACTTCTATTATTGGCAGTATATTATATCCTGTTTTTGTATCGTTAACAGCTCCACTTGCTGAACTTCTTCATTATTATATCTTTTTTGATAATGTGGTGATTCTCATTTTAGTTACCTCTATTTTATATGGAGTAGGAACTGGACTTATTTATAAAGTTGGTTTTGATACAGGTGGGTCTGATATCATCATGCGAATACTAAATAAATATTGTCATTTGTCTGAAGGAAAAAGTTCTTTTGCCACTCAAATCTTGATTATATTGTTAGGTGGATTTGTATTTGGAATGAACAACATGATTTATGCGATTATCATCCTTATCATTTATACCAATTTGGTAGATAAGATTATGATTGGAATATCCGATTCTAAACTATTCTTTGTTTATACGAAGAAGTGGGAGAGTGTCGAAGACTTTATTATAAAGGAATTACAAACGGGAGTGACTCTTTTAGAAACAGAGGGAGGATACTCGAGGGAAAAAAATAAACTTCTCATGTGTGTCGTGCCAAATAAAGATTATTATTTATTTAAAGAAATGATATTAGAAATAGACCCTGGTGCTTTTTTAGTTATTCATGACTGTTATGAAGTACAAGGCGGGATGAAAAGGCGAAATTTACCATTTATCTAGGCATAGAATTATGGTATAATGAATATCTAAGATATGAGGTGGTAGTAAAGTGAAATTAATTAAAGTAGAACATGCCTATAAAATTTATAAAAATGGAACAACAGCTATTGCTGATTTAAGTGTTAGTATTGATAAAGGAGAATTTGTGTTTGTCATAGGTTCCACTGGTTCTGGGAAATCCACATTTATCAAAATGCTATATCGTGAAGAAAAACCGACTCAGGGAAGTGTCAATGTTGGTGGAATTGATGTTGCTAAATTAAGAAATTCAAAAGTCTATAAATTAAGAAGAAAACTTGGAGTTGTATTTCAGGACTTCAAATTGCTTCCTAAATTAAATGTGTATGAAAATGTTGCTTTTGCTCTTGAAAATTTAGGATTACCCAATAGTGAAATACGTCCGAAAGTATTGAAAGCCATTGATGCAGTTGGTTTAAAAGAGAAAACAAGAAATTTACCAAGTGAGTTATCTGGTGGAGAACAACAACGTGTTGCAATTGCAAGAGCCATTGTGAATGAACCAAAGTTACTCATCTGTGATGAGCCGACTGGAAACTTGGACCCGACAACTTCAAAAGAAATTATGATGATTTTAGATAAAATTAATAAAGAAAGCGAAACAACAATCATCATGGCCACTCATGATAAAGATTTAGTAAACCAAATGAAAAAGAGGGTTTTAGTCATCGAAGATGGAGTTTTGGTAAGCGATACGAAGAAAGGAAGTTATAAAGTGAATGAAAGCGATAAGAATTCTAAGAAGAAGCATTCGTGATTCTTTTAAAAGTATATTTCGTAATTTTTCTTTATCTATGGCATCCATCATTTGTACAACGATTACTCTTATTTTAGTAGCCATTGCTTTGTTCCTATCTTATAATGTAAGACAAATTACAACGACTTTGGAACATGAACTTACGGTTGTTGCCTATTTTAAAAGAGATGTCACTGAGGAACAAAAGATTAGAATTGAAAATGATTTAAAAACAATGGATAATGTTGATGAATATCGAATTAAGACTAAAGAAGAATGGAAAGCTGAGATGGGAAAAGAACAAGAAATTCTAGAGACCACTCTTGATTATTTACAAGATAATCCATTACTTGATTCTTTAATTGTCAAAGTAAAAGATGTAAATCATTTAAAAAATGTAGCTGAAAAATTAAGAACCTATGATTTTATTGAAAATGCTGAGTATGGCGAAGGTATGGTTGAAAACATTATTGGTATTTTTGATGTTATCAGTGTTGGTACCATTGCTATCGTGATTGCCTTAGTTGTGGTTACAGCATTCTTAATTAGTAATACCATTAAACTTACGATTTTCTCTAGAAAGACACAGATTGAAATCAAGCGTTTGGTTGGAGCTAGTAATGTAGCTATTAAACTTCCATTTGTGTTTGAAGGATTTTTCTTAGGAATTTTTGGTAGTATTGTACCAATATTACTAAGTATTTATGGATATACAATTCTATATAATACCACAGGAGGTTATTTATCGACAAAGATTATAACTTTGGTTGAACCGTTCCCATTTGTATTTATTGTATCTGGCTTCTTAGTGATTGTTGGTTCTGTTGTTGGTATGATAGGATCTTGGTTATCTGTTAGAAAGCATTTGAAGATATGATGAAGAAGTTGTTTAGTAAAATATTAGTAATAGGATTTTTGTTTCTTTCTTGTATTCCTTGTGTACAAGCATCTGAAGAAAAGCAGACTTTGGGCGAACTTAAAAGTTTATATCAACAAAAGTTAAAAGAACAAGAAGAAAATAATAATAAAACAGAAGAAGCTAAAGCTGAGATAGCTGCGAAGGAAGCTGCCATAAAAAAAGCTGAGGGGGAAATTCATGCAGCAGAGGCAGAAGAAGAAAGAGTTCAAGAAGAAATTGATGAGTCTAATAAAAGAATTGAAGAATTAACGGAAGAAGTGAAAAAGATTCTTTTATATTTACAACAAATGCAAAGTCAAAATGTTTATGTCGAATATGTAAGTGGTGCGTCTACTGTTACAGATATGATTATGAGAATTGCAGCAGTCGAACAAATATCAGATTATATTCAAACAACCATTGATAATTTACAAGCAGAGATTAAAAAAAATGAAGAATTGAAACAAGAGTTGATTGAAAAACAAGAAAAATTAAAGAAACAAGCTGAAGAATATAAAAAAGTTATCGAAGCGAGATACAAAGATATTTCGGAATACAATCAAAATGCTTTGGATATTGATGAACAAGTAAAATCATTAAAAACAAAGTTAGATTCAGCTAAAGAGAAATGTGCAAAATATGCTCCAGATAAGGGAGATAATGCAATTATCAGTGAAGATTGTGTTCAAAAAGTAACTTATGGGGATGGAACCGTAATTGTAAATGATGGTTGGATGAAACCTTTAACTCATGGTATTATTACAAGTGTTCTTGGTTCAAGATGGGGAAGTTTCCATACAGGACTTGATATAGGTGGACCTAGTCCATTTGAAGGAACGCCTATTTATGCAGCTGCCGCGGGAGTTGTTTCTGGTAAAACGTATCATTATAGTTGTGGTGGAAATATGTTGTTTATTGATGTGAATGTTGGTGGACAAGCTTATACAACTTATTATTATCATTTATTAGATTTTAATGTAGAAGTTGGAGATGTTGTGGACCAAAACACTATACTTGGTTGGGTAGGTGGATACTCGACTTCCATAGAACATGGTGGATATGATTATTGTACAACGGGTGCTCACTTACACTTTGGTGTAGCAACTGGATACTATAATGGATACTCTATTTCAACAAGTCGTATGATTGTACCACCAGGATTTCCAAATACCAAAGGTTGGTCATTCTCTTCAAGATATCAAATGTATAATGGTTAAACACGAGAAATCGTGTTTTTTCAATTTTTGAAAAGTGTATAGTAAATTCTCTGAAAAGTGTATAGTAAAACTCTTAAAAAGTGTATATTAAATCTCTTGAAAAGTGTATATTTTTATGGTATTCTTATATTGAAGAAAGGATAATATATATGAAATTAACACCAGATAATTATCAAAAAAGACTTATTGATGATAAAATTGAAAAATATTTAAAAATTTTTGGAGCTATATCGATAGAAGGACCTAAATGGTGTGGAAAAACATGGACATCTTTAAATCATGTAAATAGTGATGTTTATTTAACAGATAAGAATACTAGAGAACTTGCTAAGGTAAATCCTAAATATATTTTTACAGATGAGAAGCCTGAACTTATTGACGAATGGCAAATTGTTCCAAGTGTTTGGGATGCAGTAAGAAATGCTTGTGATAAGACAAAAGACAAAGGAAATTTTATTTTGACTGGTTCTACATCCTTAGAAAAGGGAGAGGAAGAAGAGGAAGTTTATCATACTGGTACAGGACGAATTGCTTCTATTAAAATGTATCCTATGAGTTTATATGAGTCAGGGGACTCTACTGGTGATGTCTCTATTTCTGATATGCTTCAAGGTAAAATAAAAGATAAATTTATTAGAGACGTGGAGTTAGATGAGCTTGCTAGATTTATTATCAGAGGTGGTTGGCCCGAGAATATTCATACAGAAGATAATGATATAGGATATATTCCTCAAAGTTATATAGAGTCTGTTATTAGTAAAGATATTCATGAAAGAAAAGATAAAAAGAGAAATTCAGAAAAAATGCGAATGCTATTAAAATCTTTAGCAAGAAATGAATGCTCTATTGCAGGGAATGATACTATTGTTAAAGATATCAAGAAGTATGAAAATGGAATTGACTTAATTGAAAGTCGTATTACTGTTGCTGATTATATTGGGGTGCTTGATAGTCTACATTTGCTTGCCAACCAAGAAGCTTACAGTGTGAATTATCGTTCTTCTAAAAGAATTGGGAAGTCTTCTAAAAGACATTTTGTGGACCCTTCTCTTGCCGCGGCTTGTCTTGATTTATCTGTGGATAAATTGATGCAAGATTATAATACTTTTGGTTTTCTTTTTGAAAGTTTAGTAGAAAGAGATTTAAGAATTTATATGGACTATTTAGAAGGACATCTCTATCATTTCAGGGATAATATTTCTGGAGATGAAGTAGATGCAATCCTAGAATTTAAAGATGGAAGTTATGCTGCAGTTGAAATTAAACTTAGTTATAATGGGATTGAAGAAGCTAAAAAAAGTTTATTGAAATTTCAAGAAAATGTTTCTGTTAAACCAAAGTTTTTATGTATTATTGTCGGATATTATCAAGCAGTTGCTATTGATGAAGAAACAGGAATTTATATTGTACCAATAACATCTTTAAAACCATAAGATGTTATTTTTTATCCATGAATTCTTCATATCCTTTAAAGAATTCACGAATATCTATATTATATTTTTGAGATATCATATATAAAGTGTCTAAAGAGACTCCTGTTTTAACTCCAGGACTTTCTATTTGAGAAATAAAGCCACGACTCATGTCGATATTCTCGGCAAACTTTTCTTGACTTTCGTTTCTTTGACAACGAATTTCTTTCATATTCTTTCCTACAAGATTATAGAAGTCATAAATATTTCTCATAGAAATCGCCTCACTTATTTATATTTTATAAAATTAAGAATGTATATTCTGCTAGTTTACAGCTAGCAATAATGAAAGGTTTGTGATATACTGATTTTATGAAATAGAAAAGAGGTTTTTATGAAACTAAAGAGATTTAAAGAAAGAGATTATAAAAGAATAGGAATGATTGTATTTACGATAGTATGTATTTTATTAGTAAGTGGAGCAGTTTTATATAGAACGTTTGCTATATTTGAGGTTAGGACTAATCAAAATGTGATTAAAGGAACAGTCCAAGACCCAGGAAATCTTTATTTTGCTTTTTATCAAAAGAATGAAGAAAATGGAGAATATATAATTCAAAAAGATATGCCTAATTTGAGCGATGGATATGTTTTAGATGAAGAAAAAAGTTACTGTGGAGTGACTGGCGAAAAAGATAAAGATATTAAAGTTTATTTAACAGAAGATGGATATATTAAAGTGAAAGGAATGAAAACTTCTAGAACAAAGTGTAATCTTTATTTTACAAAAGGTAAGTTGATTCAAGGAAAAGGGATTCCAGTGGTTACAAGTGGTGATGGACTATATGAAGTGACTCATAGTGTAGAAGAAACATCGGATATAGATGCTGGCTGGCAAGCAACAGAATATCGTTATGCAGGAAATGATCCAAATAATTATGTTACTTTTAATGGGGAGATGTGGAGAATCATCGGACTTGTGAATGTAATGACGAGTGATAGTAAAGTAGAGCAAAGATTAAAAATCATTAAAAATGAAGGTATTGGTTTATATAGGTGGGATTATAAACCTGCTAATCAAGGAAGTTCAGTAGATAACCACGGAAGTAATGATTGGACAGATAGTCAGTTAATGGAAATGTTAAATGGGATATATTTTAATTCTTCAAGTGGTGCATGTGAAAAATATGAATCTGGTATAGTAATACAGAGTTGTGATTTTACGAATAACGGAATTAAAGAAATAACGAGAAAATCTGGAGTTATCGAAGATGATATTCAATGGAACTTAGGTGGTTCAGGATATTATTCAAATAATAATGCTGGGTTGGTCACTCACTGGTACAGTTATGAAAGAGGCACAGCTACTTGGGAAAATAGAGAAAAAACGTGGACAAAACAAAATACAAAAAATTCATATGGAACGAATCAATCAGAATTATTTCACAGTATAGGATTAATGTATCCTAGTGATTTTGGTTATGCCACTATTGGGGGTGACACTTACAGTAGAGATGCTTGCTTTAAACAATATCTTAATGGTTGGAATCAGTCTCCTTATAAAGAAAATTGTGCGAATCATGATTGGTTGTTTGAACCTAATTATACTCAATTTACCATTACTCCTCATGCTGCTAATTCATATAATGTAATGTGTGTGGGTTATACTGGTACTATCTATACTTGTTATACCAGTACTGCTTATACGATTAGACCTGTTGTCTATTTAGAGTCAAATGTTCTAATAAGTTCTAATAGTGGAAGTTCCAGTGATCCTTTTGAGTTAACAAAAAAAATAGAATAATTTATTGCTTGTTTTAAAAGAAGAGTATTTCTTAAAAAAAGTAAAATTTTTTGTCAGAATAATTTAAAAGAGAATAATTTAAATGATTTAATGAAGCTGTTTTACTTTACATTTTTATTTAGTATGTGCTATTCTTTATATGGAGATGAGCTTAAATGAATAATGATTATATCAATAGTATTTCTTTGATTAAACTTATTTTAAAGCAAAATAAAGGAGAACTAAAATCTTTTGTGGAAGAGAAAGAAAGAATTCAAAAGAAAATGGAAAGTATAAATTCAAAAATTGCATTGTATACAGATTTATTAAATACTTTAAAAGAACAAAAGGATATTTTAGAAAATTATAAAAATATTTTTTGGAAAAAATGTAAAAGCTTTTTAACTTTTTATTTCACAGGTGAGATTTGTTCTTCTATTTTAGTATTTAGTATGGTTCCTATGAATATGAAATTATTTAGCTTTCTGTTTTGTACTGGTTTTATTGGTTATCTTTGCTATCATGATGTTACAAATCAAATGAAAGATGAAAATTTTGTTAAAAAAAGTTTTAATTTAAGTGATGTAGAAAAAAATATAAAAAATAGTGAAGCAACATTGTATTGGCTTAATAAAGACAAAAGCCGTCTAGAACATGAGTTTAATAAATATGCAGAACAAGAAAAAGAAAGAATGACAGAAATAGAAACATGTAATCAACAGTTAAATGAGTTTTCCAATTCTTATTGTGAAGCTATAAAAATGGCTATAAAAGATAATAAGGTGTCTGCTTATCAAAGAGAAATTTTAGAATTAGGAAATAGATATAGTCATGAACTAGATACCATTTTAAATCATGAATATGAAGAACAAGGTATGGGACTTAAACTTGTTAAGGAAGAAACATAAGAAGGACAGGCAGTAACGAGTTTTATTTGAGTATTTTACTTATTTATTTTATAATAGTCATAGGTGTTGCCTATGACTTTTTCAACGAAATTAAAAGAAGAAATTTGTAATCAAGATATTACGAGAACGGAAATGGTTTGTGAACTCGCTTCTGTTTTAAGATATGATGCGAATATTGAAGAAAAAAAAATTACTCTTACTTTTGAAAATGGAAGTGTCGCAAGAAGATTATATAAAGATATTAAAAATTTATTTTCAGTCAATCCTCATATTATTGTACGTAATCAAAAGAGGTTTCGAAATAAACAAATTTATATTATTGAAATGAAAGAACAAGTGAGTCACATCTTAAATAGTTTAAATATTTGGAAAGATAAAAAGTTAATTCCCATGCGAAGAGAAAATCTAGATAGTCCAGAAGAAATGGTCGCGTATGTAAGAGGTTGTTTTTTGGTTACTGGTTCTATCAGCGATCCTTCTACCAGTGGATATCATTTAGAATATGTTTTTTCTAGGGAAGAAGATGCAAACTTTTTAAATGAACTGTTACATGAAATGAAGTTTGATACAAAAATCACAGAAAGAAATAATAAATATATGATTTATTTAAAAAGCGCTGAAGAAATCAGTGATATGATTAGAATGTTTGAAGCACCTTTGTCATTGTTTTCTTTTGAAGATATTCGAATTTATCGAGACCATAAAAATATGGTGAATCGTTTGAATAATTGTGAAATTGCAAATCAAGAAAAATCGATTTCTGCTGGTATGAAACAAATGGAAGATATTATGTATTTAAAAGAACATGATTTAGTAGATTTGTTAGATGAGAAAGCAAAGATTGTTTTAGACTACCGTTTGAAGTATCAAGAAAGTTCTTTACAAGAGCTTGCTGATATTATTAGTTTAGAAACCGATTATAAAATTGGTAAAAGTGGAGTGAATCATCATTTTATAAAAATGAAAAAATTAGTAGAACAACATAAAAAGAACGATAAATAAAAACTAGACTTTTGTTTGAAAATGTGATATTGTGTGTTTAGGTGATTTTATGTCAAAACATACAAATAGAACAATCGAAAAAGAAGTAAAAAAACTAATTGATAAATGTCCTGTTATTATGATTACAGGACCAAGACAGGTTGGTAAAACAACTCTTTTAAATTATATTATTTCTCTATCACATTCTAAAGTTACTAGTGTATCTTTAGATGATATTTTACTAAGAAAACAGGCAAATGAAGACCCAGAACTTTTTTTAAGAACTTATGAAGCTCCTTTAATGATTGATGAATTTCAATATGCTCCTAATTTGCTTTCTTATATTAAAATGAATGTAGATGAAATGCGAAAAGAAGTCATGTTTCATGGAAAAAAAGACCCTGGGACTCTTTATTATTTAACTGGGTCACAAATTTTTGAAACGATGCAAGAGGTATCTGAATCTTTGGCAGGAAGGGTTGGTATTTTAGATTTGTATGGTTTTTCAACTAGAGAAATCAATGGATTAGAAGAGGATGTTTTTATTCCAGATATTAAGATGCTAAAAAAGAAAGAAAAAGTAAAAAACTATACGACAAATCAATTGTTTGAAAGAATCATCCGTGGTAGTTATCCAGAAGTTGTTTTGGGAAAAAGAGACAAAGATGAATATTTTGAAAACTATATTAGAACTTATTTAGAAAGAGATGTTAGAAAATTAATTCATGTTGATAATGAAATAAAATTTATCAAATTTTTATCTTCTGTAGCGGCTCGAACAGGAATGGAATATAATGCTTTAGATATTGCTAAAGATGTGGAAATTGATTCAAAAACTTGTGATGCTTGGTTATCTATTTTAAAAAATACCCATTTAGTTTACTTATTGCCATCTTACTCTAATAATAATATTCAAAAAGCAATTAAAAGACCAAAACTTTATTTTTTAGATACGGGACTAGCATGTTATCTTACTGGTTACTTAAATGCTTCTACTTTAGAAAAAAGTGTTTATAGTGGGCAAATTTTTGAAACCTATGTGATTGGAGAAATTATCAAATCTTTTACTAATCATGGAATAGATCCAAAGAAAAGATTATATTACTATAGAGATAAGAATATGAAAGAGATTGATTTATTGATTCTTCATGATAATAAAATTTATCCGATTGAAATAAAGAAAAGTGCAAATCCTGGAAATCACGCGATAAAAAATTTTGATGTTTTAGAAAAATTTGGAATGGATATTGGAAATGGAATTGTTCTTTGTATGAAAAAAGATATTGTAGCGATTGATGAAAATAATTACATTGTGCCTATTGAATACATATAAAAAAATAGACTTTTTCGGAGTACAATTCCAAAAAAGTCTAAAGTATAATATCAACGATACCGTAGTCTAAGGCTTCTTTACTGGATAAGTAATGGTCTCTATCGGTATCTTTTTCTATTTCTTTTAAAGTTTTACCTGTGTTTTCAGCTAAGATGTGATTTAATTTTTCTTTCATTTTTAAAATACGTTCACAAGCAATTTTCATGTCACTTGCTTGTCCTTCCATACCACCTAAAGGTTGGTGAATCATCACATCGGCATTTTTTAAAGTACATCTTTTTCCTTTTGTTCCACTTGAAAGAAGAAATGCAGCCATGGAAGCAGCCATACCAACACAAATTGTTTTTACATCACTTTTGATATAGTTCATCGTGTCATATATAGCCATTCCACTTGTTACTGAACCACCTGGGCTATTGATATATAAATAAATATCTTCTTTACTTTTAGAATCTAAATAAAGAAGTTCACTAATGACAATATTGGCTGAGGTATCATTAATCTCACCAGTTAAAAATATAATACGGTCTTCTAATAATCTAGAGTACAAATCATAAGCTGTACTTGAGTTTTCTGTTCGTTCTAATACAGTTGGAATAAGATTCATTTTTGTCACCTAAATCTATTATAGTAAGAAGAATCAAATTTTATTCAAAATTATATTTATTTTGTTAAAATGAAAAGTAGAATTCTCATCTACTTAATTAATTTTAGCTTTTTTTGTAACTTCATAATTTTTCCTTTTGATACACCTGTTACTTTAGATATTTTATCTATTCCAAGTTCTGGAGTTTCTTTTAACATTGACTTAGCTATTTCAATGTTACGTTTCTTAGCACCTTTTTCTTCAGCTATCTCTAGTCTTGCATTCATAAGTAACTCTTGATCTCTTTCTTCAGATATTGTTCTTGTAAATGTATTATCACTATTTAATATAAACATTTTCTCATCAAACTCCTTTACTAATTCATCTTGTTTTGATAATTCCATTAGTTCTTTATCATTTGCACTTAACATTACTAAATGGATATTCTTTTTCTCTCCTTGTATGTTCTTATGATACCATTCTTTTTTGATTGTTGCAAGATTGATGGTTATAATTTTATAATTTTTGACATATGGTTTTGATGTTTCACGATTCAAAATTTGATAAACTTTCCTTGGATTTCCTTTTGCTTTTCTAATGAAATTGAAGTCAATGTGCACAAACTCGCTCTTGGTATCATATTTCTTTCCTCTTTTTACTTTCTCTGAATAATAAGAATTAAAGAAACAAAGATTACGAACTCTAGTAGCTTCATCAAAGGATGTGTTCACCTCACAATGGACATAATTTTTATCTTTTGTTTTAAGTAAGACATCTAAAACTTTGACCCTTTCTTTTTTATTACGTACAGGAAGGTTCCGTTGGATAAAACTTTAACACTTTCACTTCTTGTTCTAGAGCCTCAGAAAGGATAGCATTCATAAACTTCGTATTATCTGGATTTACAAACACAGTTTTAAAAAGTCGATCAATTTTCGCAGTTAAATAAGCATCTTTTTTTGCCATTGGACATTATCCCCCCTCGAGGGAGCTATTCTACAACAGGGGGTATGTCGAAACTTGTCGAACGGTGTCGGATAAAATTATATATCACCACATTTCAAAAAGCAAATGATAAATGATTAAATTTATTGTACAAGATGTTGTATAATTTTGCTTTGTGTGCTATATTGATATTGATTGATAGGTAGTATAATACCTTATAGATTTTGTGAATATTCAAATGAATATTAAATATAAAAGGAGTTGGAATTATCATGAGAGAAAAAATGAATATTATTACTTACCCTGGAGAAACAATTATGGAGTTACTGAAAGATAAAAATATGTCTCAAGACGAACTTGCCCTTAGAACAGGTTATTCTTCTAGATATATTAGTGAAATTATAAGTGGAAAGAAAGATATATCTTCTAAGTTTGCGTGTGCTTTAGAATATGTATTTCCTATTCCAATGGATTATTGGATTTCATTACAAAAACTTTATGATGATTTTGTCTAAAAATAAATGAATTAATCATGTGTAAATTCATCTTTACTCTCTAGTCATAAAGCTATTTTAATGATATAATGATGTAGATAAAAGGGTAGGGATACTATGCAGATGGTGGAAATTACATATAATGGGAATAAAAAAGAATTTGAAAAAGGCACTCTTTATTATGAGATTGCCCAAAGTTTTCATGTGGATAATGCAATTGCAGTCAAAATGGGAAATGAAGTTATATCTTTAGATAGTAAAGTGTTAAATAATGGAGACATTGAGTTTTTAAATGTGACTTCTTTATCAGGCTATAAAATTTATCAAGCAGCTTTAAAATTTTTATTTTTAGTAGCAGTGAAAGAATTATTTCCAAATAGTGACGTTCAATTTTTACACAGTGTACCAAAAGGAATTTTAAGTGAAATTGAAGTGGATCAAAATTTAACCAGTGAAGACATTTCTCAAATTAAAGGAAAAATGGCTGAAATGGTAGAGCAAAAGCTCCAGTTTCAAAAATATAATTTAGATGTCAAAGATGCTTATAACTATCTAAAAGAAAAAGGATATGCTGAAAAAGCAAGTAATATTCAGTCTCTAGCGAATGAAGTTGTAACGATGTATCGACTTAAGAATGAACTAAATTATTTTTATAATATTATGCCTTATGATACGAGTGTGATGAATCGATTTGAATTAGTTTTTTTAGGAAGAAATCGAGTGGTTCTTGTTTGTCCAAATGTTGTAAGTGGAAGTAACATTCCTGAATATGTCCATTATGAAAATATTGTAAGTAACTTTATGTCAACCAAGAAATGGCTTAAAAGAATGGGAGTTTCTTATTTAGCTCAGATGAATGAGTTGGTAAGTCAATCTCAAATTCATGATTTTATTGAATCAAATGAAATTGCTTTTCAAAGTGATATTAGAGATGCTTGTGATAAAATAATTTCCATGCGAGATGTTAGAATGGTTTTGATATCAGGACCGTCTTCTAGTGGAAAAACAACGACAATGAAGCGACTTAGTGCGTACCTTAGAAGTCGAGGTTTTGACCCGGTGGGATTATCTACAGATGATTTCTTTGTCAATAGAGAAGATACTCCTAAATGTGAAAATGGGGAATTTGATTTTGAATGTTTACAAGCAATTGATTTAGAACTATTAAGTAATACTATCAAAAGATTACTAGATGGAGAATGTGTGGAAATTCCTGAGTATGATTTTATTAATGGGAAGAAGAAGTTTAATGGAAAAAAATTACAGTTACATGAAAACAGCATGCTTTTAATTGAGGGACTTCATTGTTTAAATGACGAACTTTTACCATTTATTGATAATAAGTATAAGTTTAAGATTTATTTAAGTCCATTTATTCCTCTTAATATTGATAGACATAATTACATATCTACATTAGATTTAAGATTATTTAGAAGAATTGTTCGGGATAATCGAACACGTGGGAAAACAGTGTCTGATACCATTCGCGAATGGCAAGTGGTAAGGTCTGGCGAAGAAAAATATATTTTCCCATATGTGTATCAAGCAGATATGATTATTAATACAGCCCTTGCTTATGAAGTTGGTGTTTTAAAAGTTTATGTGACTCCACTTCTTCATTCAGTAGGAATGGATTCAAAATATTATAATGAAGCAAAAAGACTTATTCAAAGTTTACAAGTATTTTTTCCAATTCCTGGTGAGTTGGTTCCAAAAGAATCCATATTAAGAGAATTTATTGGTGAAAAATGAGAATAATAAAGGGAAAGAAAGAAGGTTAAAAAATTATGATTAAAGTTGCAATTAATGGGTTTGGAAGAATTGGAAGATTAGCATTTCGAGAAATGATTACAGGAGTGGATTTTGATGTTGTCGCGATTAACGACTTAACACAAGCTGAAGATTTAGCATATTTACTTAAGTATGATACCAATCATCGAAGATTTCATGAAAATGAAATTACGGCTCAAGATAATTGTATCGTGATTAGTAATCAAAAAAGGATTCCTGTGTTTTCAGAAAGTGACCCTGAAAAACTTCCATGGGCATCTTTGGGTGTTGATTTAGTTTTAGAGTGTACAGGACATTTTACGGATTATGATGGAGCGATGAAACATATTCGCACCGGGGCTAAAAAGGTGCTTATTTCTGCTCCTGGAAAAGGAGACATGAAAACTGTTGTGTATGGAGTGAATGAATCTATTTTAGATGGAACTGAACAAATCGTGTCTGCTGCTTCTTGTACAACCAATTGTCTAGCTCCTGTTTTACATGTTCTTCACCAAAACTTTGGAATTCAAAAAGGTTATATGAGTACAATTCATGCTTATACAAATGACCAAGCTACTTTGGATATTGCGCATAAAAAAGGATATTTATCTAGGCGTGGAAGAGCATGCGCGATGAATATTGTTCCTGCTTCTACTGGAGCTGCAACTGCAATTGGAAAAGTATTACCAGAACTAGCTGGAAAATTAAATGGTGTTGCCTACCGGGTGCCAGTAAGTGATGGTTCGATGATTGATTTGGTCTTAGAACTTCGCACGAAAGCGACTGTAGAAGATATTAATAGAGTCTTAACTCAAAATGAATCTGTTGCCTTAAAAACAACGAATGACCCAGTTGTATCAAGTGATGTCATTGGAGAAGATGTAGGAGCCTTAGTAGATTTATCTTTAACAAGTTTGGTTTCTACTGAAACTGGAGACTTAGTGAAAGTGGTTGCATGGTACGACAATGAACTTGGATACACTGCCCAGATGATGAGAACAGCAAAATGCTTATTTAAAAACATGTAAAAAAGAGATTTGAGTCTCTTTTTATTTTTTCTTTTCACTTGATAAAGTCATATCAATATCATTGATTTCTAGTATTTTTAAAAAATCATCAAAACTTATTTTTATTTCTCCTCGTTCCGCTTTTGCAGTCCAGCCTCTTGTTTTATTTAAGTCTTTGGCAAAACTTGTTTGTGTTTTTCCACTATTCTCACGGATAAAGCGAATAATATCTTTGGGATTATAATTATTACAATTTATACGCATAGGATCACCATCGTTAAAATTTTATCATGTCTTCTTTTTAATATTTAATTTTGTATATTGACACGGTACAAAAAGGTGATTTATAATTATTAAAAGCAATGTATAGTGACAAGATACAAAATGGGAGAGTGATTTCATGAAACTAGAGAAGTTTAAGGAAAGAGATAACAAAAGAATAGGAATCATAGTATTTACCATTGTTTGTATTTTATTAGTGAGTGGAGCAGTTCTCTATCGAACATTTGCTATATTTGAAGTGAAAACAAATCAAAATGTGATTAATGGTAATGTTCAAAGTATGGGAGATTTAGAGTTTGCATTTTATAAAGATAATGAAATTGTAAAAGAAGCTCCTAAAAAGAGTGATGGTTACTCTTTAGATACAAGTTCAAGTTATTGTATAGATTTATTAAATAATCAAAAAGTTAGTACTGTAAATTGGAACTATGAAAATTGGAGTGTAGAAATTAAAAATGTATCAACAACTAAAACAAAATGTTATCTTTATTTTAAGAAAATATATCAAGAAGATATTTTAAATGGAGCTATACCAGACCTCGGAAATGGAAGACTAGTACCAGTTCAAATAAAAGAAGAACAACCAACAGGAATTACGATTCAGAATATGGATGGGACCTGTGGTGGAAAAGTTGTAAAAGCAGATATCACGAGTAAGTGGTACAGTTACACAGATAAACAGTGGGCAAATGCAGTCATACTGAAAGATGGAAAAATAGATGATTATGCACCAGGAGATGAAATAAAAGAAAGTGATATCGAAAGTTATTTTGTATGGATTCCAAGATATAGATACCAATTGTTTTCGGAAAATTTAAATCAATATAGTTTATCTGATTTAGGGAATATAGATAGTAGTAAATCTGAAGATATAGCTAAGATTCCAAGCAATGTACCAAATATACAAATTGTATTTGAAACAAAAGAAAAAAACGTTACCCAAGGAGTTAAAAAAGGAGATTGGCTTACTCATCCAGCATTTACAAATTTTAATAGTAATGGCCTTTGGGTCGGTAAATTTGAAACAGGATACAAAGAAGCAACAGATGAAGCTGGTGCCAGAAAAAATACAAAGGAAGAAAATAAAGTCATTATAAAGCCAAATGTCTATAGTTGGAGAGGTTTACAAATAGGTAATGCTTTTTATAATAGTTATGATTACAAACGAGAATTAGAAAGTCATTTAATTAAAAATACAGAATGGGGAGCCGTTGCTTATCTTGCTAGTAGTAAATATGGACTATGTGATGAAGCAACATGTGAAAATATTATGCTTAATAATAATATTTCTTATATTACAGGGTATTCTTCTAAAACTCAACCAGTATGTGGTTATATTGGTGTGAGTGAAGCTTGTAATAATTATGAACGAGCCCCTATAAATACAAATGGAAATAATACTTATAATTATTTTGATACAAGAAGTAAAGTAGCAAGTACGACCCAAAATTACAGTGGAATTTATGATATGTCCGGAGGTGCATGGGAAGTTACTATGGGAGTCATGCAAAACAGTGCAGAAAGTTCTATTCCAGCAACTGGCCTAAATCAAACGAGTAATTCTGGATTTAACGGACCATATTCTAATGCAGATGGAAAGAAAGAAGATGGATTTCTTTGGCCTAGTAAAAAATATTATGATTTATATGATTATGATACTTCTATTAATACATACAACAGAGGAATATTGGGAGATGCAACGAAAGAGATTGAAACATTTTTTGCAATCCATTACTATAGTGTAACTTCAGGATCTTATAATCATCAGAATTATTATAGTAGTTATCAAACAGATTCTGCTCAGTTTGTAAGAAATATACAACCTTGGTTTGTGCGTGGAGGACATTGGAATTATGGCTCTGGCTCTGGAATTATGGCTTTTGGTATGTCTGATGGAAATTTGGATTCTGGACATGGGTTTCGTATTGTTCTAGCTCCATAATCTAATTTGTAAAAACGTATTGACTAACTATCTTGTATCTCTTAAAATGAAGTATAAGAAAGGAAAGTTTTTTATGAATACTTATGATATCATTGTAGTAGGAGCAGGACCTGCTGGACTTACCGCGGCTCTTTATGCTTTAAGAGCAAATAAAAAAGTTTTAGTTTTAGAAGCGAGAGCCTATGGAGGCCAAATTTTAAATGCCAAAGTCGTAGAAAATTATCCGGGAATTTTATCTATCAGTGGTTATGATTTTGCAAAGAATTTGTATGAGCAAGTCACGAATCTGGGTGGAGAAGTTCGTTATGAAACGGTTTTAAAAGTAGAAGAAGACAAAACTGTTCTTACAAATAAAGATAAATACATTGGTAAGGCTGTTATTTTGGCAACAGGTGTCTCAAACCGTCATTTAAATATTGATAGAGAAAGCGAATTTGTTGGGAAAGGTGTTTCCTACTGCGCAACTTGTGATGGAAATTTTTATAAAAATAAAAGAGTTGCAGTCAATGGTGGAGGAAATACGGCTTTAGAAGACGCTTTATATCTTTCGGATATTGCTAGTGAAGTTTATTTAATTCATCGAAGAGATGAGTTTAGAGGAGAATCTACTTATGTGAAACAAATAAAGAATAAAAAAAATATTCATCTTATTTTAAATGCGACAATAAAGTCTTTAAATGGAAACGATTCACTAGAAAGTATTACGATTCAAAAAGAGAATGTTGAACAAGAAATAAAAGTAGATGGACTTTTTATCGCGATTGGTCAAGATCCTAAAAATGAAATTTTCTCAAATGTTGTGGATTTAAATGAAAAAGGTTATATTTTAAGTGAAGATGGAGTTCATACAAAAACAAAAGGAATTTATGTAGCAGGTGATACAAGAGTCAAAAATTTAAGACAGTTAACTACTGCGGTAAGTGATGGAAGTCTCGCGGCCACCACAGCGATTATGGAAATGAGTCAAAAAGCTTAAAATACTTTTGCTTATTTTTCTTTTTTTGGATATAATAAGAACTGAGAGTAGGTGTCCTATGAAACAAAGATTACAAAATATGAATGTTGATAACAAAACGGTTCTTGTTCGAGTCGATTACAATGTTCCTGTTCAAGGAAATGAAATTTTAGATGATACAAAAATAAAAGGATCTTTAAAAACAATTGAGTATCTTTTAGATAAAAATTGTAAAGTTGTTTTGTTTAGCCATTTTGGTAAAGTAAATTCCAAAGAAGATTTCATAAAGAACTCTTTAAGTCCTATTGCAAGTCATTTAAGTACATTATTAGGACAGGAAGTTTATTTTAGTAAAGAAAACTTTGGTGCCGAGGTTGTTGATAGAGTGAAGAAGTTAAAACCAAAAGAAATTTTACTATTAGAAAATACTAGATTTCTAGATGTTCCAAAAAAATTAGAAAGCAAATGTGACCCTCAATTATCGGAGTTTTGGGCAAGTTTAGGAGAGGTCTTTATTAATGATGCGTTTGGCTCTTCTCATAGAAAACATGCTTCTACTTATGGTATTAGTGAATATTTACCAAGTGGAATTGGATTTTTAATGCAACAAGAAATTGAAATGTTAACTGAATATGTTTTAAATCCAAAGAAACCTTTTACCTTAATTATGGGTGGAGCTAAATTAGATGATAAAATTGATTTAATTACCTCATTAATTCCCAAATGTGATTATTTATTATGTGGAGGAGGCATTGCTAATACGTTTTTAAAAACACTTGGTTTTCCAATCGGTGAGTCTTTAGCATCGACTAGTATGGAAATAAGAGATAAAGCTAAAGAAATTTTGCTTCATAATAAAGAAAAGATGAAGTTACCTTTGGATGCAATTGTTGGAAATACCTATGATAGTAACTATATAAAATATAAACTTATTGATAAAATAGAACCAAATGAAATGATTTTGGATATCAGTGCCAAAACAATTGAAGAATTTAAACCGATTATAGAAAAAAGTAAAACGATCTTTTTAAATGGAACAGTAGGACTTTATGAAAACCCAAAATATGCAAATGGAACGAAAGAGTTATTAAGTCTTTTAAAAAAATCAAAAGCCAATGTCATTGTTGGGGGAGGAGATGCAGCATCTAGTGTTCTAAATCTTGGATATGAAGATGCTTTTACCTATATTTCTACTGGGGGAGGAGCAACTTTAGAGTTTCTAGCCACTGGAAATTTACCCGCGATTGAAAACATACCTGAAGAAATTGAAACGTTAGATATTTAACTGAAATCATCTGTTTTGGATGATTTTTTTTACACATTCGACATCGTTCGACAAGTTTCGACTAACACTCAGTGTAAAATAACCTCTTGTCATGAGACAAAGAGGTGATAAAAATGAATCGTTATAAATGTATTGGAATATTGGATGCTCAAATTGCTAAGAGATGGCATATTGAAGGGGCTACTCATCGACCTATTTTGGTTTATGATGATCGAATTGAACACGTAAGAGAAAAACATATGGTCGATTTTCAAAGTGAGAAAAATATTATCAATTCCTATTACAATCTTTCGAAAGTAGTGAAAAACCCAGATGAGACTTTTTATAATCCATCGACAAATATTTTAGAATTCTATAAAAAGAAAGAAAATTTATTTGTAACAATGAAAGTAATTCCAGGAAGAATAATTAATGTCAAAACATGGTATCCCCCAACAAAAAGAAAAATACATTATCGAAGAAAAAGAATGAATTACTATAGACGTAAAAAAGTTTTAAAAAGATGAAAAATAGATAAAAAAATTACAAATACAAATTGAAGATAACATATAGATTATTTTCAAAAATTTTGCTATAATGAAAAAGCAAAGATTTGAAGGATGTGATTCTATGACATTGACAACAATTTGGTCATTGTTTACAAAAGTATTAGATATATGTATTGTCTGGGCGTTATTTTATTTTATCTTAAAAAATATAAGAAACAACGTTAAAATGATATTAATTGTCAAAGGAGTTTTACTTGTTATCTTAATTAAAATATTAAGTGAAGTATTAAATCTTTATACAGTAGGCTTACTTTTAGAATACGTTGTCGAATGGGGACCACTTGCTATCATTGTTATATTCCAACCAGAGATTAGAAACATGTTAGAAAGCATTGGAAGAACTCAACTTCTTGGCCGTCATAAAGTCTTAACTGGAGACGAAAGAGAGAAAATGGTGAGTGAAATCATGAAATCTGTCGAATACCTAAAAAGAAATCGTATTGGGGCCTTAATGGTGATTGAAAGAGACGTATCATTACAAGAATACATTGGTCGTGCAACAAAAATCTATGGAGATATTTCAAGTGAATTATTAAGTAACATTTTCTTCCCAAATAGCCCACTTCATGATGGTGGAGTGATATTACAAGGAGACAGAATTTCTTGCGCAGGAGCAGTTTTCCGTACGAGTATGAATCCATCAATCAGCAAAAGACTTGGAACTCGTCACCGTGCAGCCCTTGGAATCGCAGAGGAAAGTGATGCTTTAGCCTTAGTCGTATCAGAAGAAACTGGTCGTATTAGTATTGCTTGTGATGGGGAACTTCATTACAACATGACCTTAGATGATTTTAGAATGATGTTAATGGATGAATTAAAACCAAAAACAGAAGTATTCTATGACTCCGATACAGAAGTCGAAGAAAGTGAGGAAGTCGATGAATAAGTTAGTAAAAGTATTTAAAAAGCTCTATAACGTGATAGATGCCAAATTTATTACACCATTAAGCCGAGCAATCTATTTCTTATATGAAAAACTAAAAAATAATCCAATTCATGTAGAAAAGTTTTTAAATCGACCTCTTGTTTTAGTTTACATGTCTCTAGCATTCGCGGTGGTTGTATTCTTCTTAGTCGACTCACAAGTGATTACTTTAGTAGCAACAGAGTCAGAGATTTTACCAAATGAACCAGTAAACATTATATATAATAAAGAAAACTATGTTGTCGAAGGTTTAGTCGATTCGGTAGATATCATTTTAACAGGTCGTAAAAGTGCCTTGTATTTAGCCAAACAATTAGGAGAACATGAAGTCATTTTAGATTTATCAGATTATGAACCAAGTGAGACTCCAAGAAGAGTAAAACTTACTTACAATCAAACAGTGGATAACATCAATTATAAATTAGACCCAGCTTATGTCAGTGTCGTTATCAAGAAAAAAGAAAGTGAAGAACGTTCTATCACTTATGAGCTATTAAATGAAAATAAATTAAATGAAAAATTCTCAGTCTCAAGTGTCAATCTAGACCAAACAAGTGTCATAGTAAAAGGTTCTAGAGATGCTCTTGATAAAATAGCAACAGTAAAAGCCTTAATTGATTTAAGCAACAAAAAATTTACTGAAGCCATTACTTATGATATTGATAATTTACCAATTGTAGCTTATGACTCAGAAGGAAATGTCTTAGACAACGTTGAAATTGTTCCAACTACAGTAAGTGGAAGTATTTCATTTAGTACTTATAAAACAACAGTTCCAATTGTTGTAGCAACAACAGGAGAACTTGTAGCTGGAAAATCTATTTCAACAATTACTGTCGAAGGAAAAACAAATTACACAGTTGATATTTATGGTGAAAAAGAAGAAATTGACCAAATCAAGAGTGTCATCGCGACAATTGATATCAATGGCAAAGGTTCTAGTGGAGCAATTACTCAGCAAGTAAGTATCAAAAAACCAGCAGGAGTTCGTTCGATGAGTGCATCTGATGTTAAGGTGGTTGTAACATTTGGAGACGAAAAACAAAAAACATTAAATATCACGAATATTCGTTCTGAAAACTTAGGAAGTGGACTTACTGTAAATCGTACAGATGAAAATCCTATTTCAGTTCAAATCAAAGGAGTTCAATCAGTGATTGATGCAATTACTGAAGAAAATATTTCAGCGTATATTGATTTAGCAAACTACACACCAGGAACTTATGATGTAGATATTAAGATTGATTCTACAGACCCAAGAGTAAGTTATGTGGTAGCAAGCAAAGTAAATATTGTGATTGCAAATTCATAGTTGCAATTTCTAAAAAGTGTGTTATAATGTTTATAGAAAGAGCGATCTTTCTAAAAAGACATACATCTGATATGAAGATGTTAGGTGTCTTCTCAGTCCATTTTGTTGGAGTTCAGAGGTGCAGTGCTTTGGTGTAAATTTATTATGTTGAACTAGTCTTTGTTGTAGAATTTGTGTAGCACTAAAATGAGTATTATAAGAATAACTAAGTATTCCATTATAAATTTCTTTATGGACCAGCACCTCTTTCCAAACAAAAATCAAAAATGATAGGAACGGAGACACAAACCAAATACTTGCAAAATTAGAAAAGCATGATATAATGTTTACTGAAAGAGCAAATCTTTCATAAAAAGAAAACTATGTTTCATAATATAGTTTAGGACATAAAAAAGAGATACATCTGATTTGGAGTGTTAGGTGTAATTCTCAGTCCAATATATCTGTACTGAAAGGCACCAATCTAAGATGTATAAGGTGCCTTTCTTTTGTCATTCTATAGACAATTAGTCTTTGTGATCGTACTTGTTTAAAACTAAAATAATAACAACAAGCATAATTAAATATTCCATTAATTATTCCTCTCATAGGACCACCCTCTTCCAAATAAAATTATAAATTAAATATTTAATCATAAAAATTAAATGGACTGAGGCAGAAGACACCTAACAATCAAATGTATCTTAATATCATTATATAACAATAATATACTGATGTCTAGTGTTATTTACAGAAAAATGTAAAAAGTTTTAGTACAAAGTCACATCATTCTATTATATAATAGATATAGTTTTTAAGAAGGGAAGAGGAACCATGTTAAAAGATTATGAAATAGCCCAAAAAAATGAAATAAAAAATATTAAAGAAATTGCAAGTGTAGCTGGTATTGCTGAAGAAAATTTGGAGATGTATGGAAATTACAAAGCAAAGATCAACAAAAAATGTGATTGGAATCCATCTAGTAAAATCATTTTAGTCACCAGCATGAACCCAACTCCGTATGGTGAAGGAAAAACAACCGTAGCTATCGGTCTTCATGATGCTTTAAGAAGAAAAGGGGTTTCTTCACTCCTAACTTTAAGAGAGCCATCTCTAGGACCAGTCTTTGGAATTAAAGGTGGGGCGACAGGAGGAGGATATGCCCAAGTAGTGCCTATGGAAGATATCAACCTTCATTTTACAGGCGACTTTCATGCCATTACCACAGCAAATAACTTAATCTCAGCCATGATAGACAATTCTTTATATCAAGATAACCCTTTAAATTTAGATAAAGATAAAATATATTTTACAAGAACCATGGATATGAATGACCGAGCTTTAAGAAATATTGAAGTAGGTGTAGGTGGGGGAACAAATGGAATAGAGAGAAAAGAAAAATTTACCATCACCGCAGCTTGTGAAATCATGAGTACCCTTTGTCTAGCAAGTGATTTAGAAGACTTACGAAATCGTCTAGATAAAATCATTATTGGAAAGAACTTACAAGACGAATATGTTTATGTAAAAGATTTAGGAATAACAGGTTCTTTACTAGCCTTATTAAAAGATGCCATGAAGCCTAACCTAGTTCAAACATTAGAAAAAAATCCAGTGATCATTCACGGGGGCCCCTTTGCTAACATTGCACCTGGTTGTAACTCTGTTTCAGCTTTAAAACTTGCGACTTCTTTATCAAACTTAGTCATTACAGAAGCTGGTTTTGGCTTTGATTTAGGCGGTTTCAAATTTATTGATATTTTATCAAGAATCAATCAATTTAATGTATCAGGAATTGTATTTGTTGTAACCTTAAAAGCAATCAAACATCATGCGAATAACGATGAACTTTCAGAAATAGAAAAAATCAAAAAAGGTTTTTCCAATGTCGAAGCTCACTTAAAAAATCTAGAACTTTTACAAATTCCTTATGTTATTACTTTAAATAAATATACAGATGATACAGAAGAAGAAATCAACACATTAAAAGACTTATTAACATCATTTAACAAAGAAGTAGTTATGAACAATGTCTATGAACTCGGTGGAGAAGGGGCGTTAGATTTAGCCGAAGAAGTCTTAAAATTAGACAATAAAGAAATGCACTACTTATATGATATAAATGCACCTTTAAAAGAAAAAATAGAAACAGTTTGTCAAAAACTTTTACATGCCAAAGAAGTAGAGTATTCTGATGTAGCATTAGAAAAAATAAAAGATGCTGAAAAATTAGAACCAATGCCAATTTGTATCGCGAAAACACAGTATTCTGTTAGTGATGACCCCAAGAAGTTAGGAAACCCAGAAGATTATACTGTGACTGTAAAAGATATAAGAGTATATAATGGAGCAGGCTTTATTACCATTTATTTAGGAAGTATTATGACAATGCCAGGTTTATCTAAGACTCCAGCAGCTTTATCTATTGATGTGAATAACGACAAAATTATAAACATTTATTAACAAAAAAATTCAGTGAAAATAAAATCACTGAGTTTTTTAATTATTTTTATGGAGTTAGAACGATACGAAAAGAAATAGAATTATCCACATTACCGTTGTAATTATTGAATGCTCCGAGACCTGCACCCGTGCCGTCTGCGAAAGCACCACCACGTTCGAACCATGGAGCGTAGCTATTGACAAAGAAAGCATCGGTAGCATTATAACTGCCTACGTTTCTTGAATTATAAGTGTTGTCAGTTTTAGGCCAATCAACTTGATAAAATGGTCCAAATTCTTTTGTTCCATCTCCTAGGTGTCCTCTATAATAATTTTGATCTGTTGTAGCATATTCATATAAATCATAATATTTGGAAGAAGGCCATGGTTTACCACTATCGTTACTAGGTGTAGAAGATTGACTCTCGCATTCTGGACAACTATATGGTCCTTTGAACCCTGAATTATTTGTGGCATCTGATCCTGTCGCTGGAGTAGCATCTTTTTCACCTGCTTGCATGACACCCATAACATACTCCAAAGCTCCGCCAGCCATATCGTAAATTCCTGTATAATTTCCTGTTGTACTTGCTTCATTATTTTGATTATTATAGTAACTCTGTACTTGTCCACCATCCATGGTTAAATCTGTTGTTTCATACCAATTACAACTTTCTTTTGTTGCCGTATATCCACACGTTGGGGGACTAGCAGCTGACATTCCTGTTATGAAACTCCATGAATTATTAATTCTTACTTCGTCACATGTTGACTTTCCATCAACCTCTGTGCATCTACCATATTTACTTTGAGTTAAATACGCAACTGCTCCCCATTCTGTATTTTTCATCATATGACTTTCTAACTCTCGCTTGTAGTTATAACTTGTATAAAAAGCATTTGCCACTTGAATATTTCTCCAACTATATACACTTGGTTTAATGATAACTTTTGTTGATGATTGTTCATTTTTTTGAGCCCCTTGTGTACTCCAACTATCTGTAGGCATGACACTTCCATCACTATTTTGATTATATCCTGTTTCAAACTTACCGACCCAGAAGCCATTACTATTAAATGTTTCAAATGCTGGGTGAGCTATAAATGTGCCTTTACTTAATGACGTAGAACTAATTCCTTTATCCTTTGAACCGAATTCTATTTCAAAAGCATTACTGGCTCCTTTATTTCCACCTATATCACTATAAAAGCTTTGAACATCTACATGTTGTCCTTTATCTTCGGCAGTAGAATAACTATTAAATGTTTCTTCATTATCTTGTAATTTATAACTATATCTTGGGATCCATACAAAATAACTTTCAATATTTTCTTCTGGTATTTGTTCTCCAGGTCTATAATTATCTTCTACTCCAGTCTTTAGTATCACTGCATTTGCCCATTTTTTATCTTTGTAACTATACCATGGATCATCTGTTTTTGTTATATCCGCTTTATAGACATTTCCACCTTTATCTCCTGTATATAAATCAGGACCATATGTTTCTGAAATAGTGACTGGTATTAATCTTCCATTTCCTAAATCTGGTATAGCACCATTTAAAATTTCTTCTTGATATATTTTCTTAAAATAAAGATAACATTTTGTTTTAGTTGTTGATACATTTTTAATTTCTACACTCCAATTTTCATAGTTCCAATTTACATTACTTATTTTCTCATTATTTAACATATCTATACAATAACTACTACTTGTATCTAAAGAGTAACCATCACTCTTTTTAGGAGCTTCTTTTACAATAGTATCTTTTCCATCTACTTCTTTATAAAAAGCAAATTCTAAATCTCCCATACTTTGAACCTCACCATTAATCACATTTTGATTTGTCTTTACTTCAAAGATGGCAAACGTTCTATAAAGAATAACCCCGCTCACTAGTAGAATACATACTATAGTAAATACTATAATTCCAATTCTTTTATTATCTCTTTCTTTAAATCTTTTTAATTTCATACTTTTCCCTACCTTACTTGTAATTTATTATAACTTAAATTTTTAATTTTGTTAAGTAGTACCTAACATAATTTTCAAAAAATATTTAATACAATATAGCTAGGTGAAAGTTATGATTCAATTTGACACGAATATTTATGACACGATTCGTAAAAATATAAAAAAGTATCGTAAAGAAAAAGGGATTACTTCTGCACGTCTTGCCGAGATGGTTGGTTTGTCCCATGATTTTATTCGTCAAATTGAAAGTGAAAAAGTTGCATACAATTTTTCTGTGGATACCTTTTATAAAATATCTGTTGCCTTAAATGTAAAACTAGATGACTTAATCAAAAAATGAATGATGACATACAAAAAGACAATCTTGAAACCAATTGCCTTTTTTTCTTATTCCATTGGATGTGAATCAATATGATGGAATAAAATACCAATACTAACAAGTCCACTGA